>NZ_JBEXSW010000011.1:0-194536 GCF_040613775.1 Streptomyces sp. NPDC006208
GGACCCTGTGGGAGAGTAGGACGCCGCCGAACAATCATTGGCCTCAACCCCCGGACCTTGTCCGGGGGTTGAGGCATTTTTGCGTTCAGGGCGATCCCCGGGAAACTGCGTTGCCCGAAGCCGGGGGCCGGCACGAGTATCGGGGGATGGAACATGTCATCCGCCCCGTGCGTGCCGAGGAGTGGGCGAAGGTTCGTGACCTTCGGCTCGCCGCCCTGCAGGACCCGCTGTCATCGATAGCGTTTCACGAGACGTACGAGACTGCTCTCGCGCAGCCCGACTCGTTCTGGCAGGAGAGAACCTCGTCCGCCGCCGCGGGTCAGGACGTGATTCAGCTCATCGCCGAGGCGCCGGACGGTCGTTGGGACGGCACCCTTTCGGTGCTGGTGGAGCACCCCGGGGCCGAGCCGCGGATCGGCAAGGCCGCGGTCGTCGAGCAGACGCATGTCGTCGGGGTGTTCGTGCGGTCCGAGGCGCGGGGGTCGGGGCTGGCCGACGAACTGTTCCGCGCGGGGATCGAGTGGTCGTGGGCGCTGGACGCGCCGGCCGTCGAGCGCGTGCGGTTGATCTTCCATGCGGACAACGCAAGGGCTGAAGCCGTCTACCGCCGAATGGGTTTCGTCCCGAGCGGCGAACCCGAACCCATCCCGGGGGACGACATGGCGCGTGAGTACGAGATCCGGCGCCCTGGCGGTCCACTCAACGCGTAGAGCGCTTGCCCCGGACCGTCGTCGGAGGTGGAACAGCACACCGCGGCAGACCTGTTGGCCTGCCGCGGTGTGCTGTGTCCGGACTACTCGTCGATCGAGGCCCCGTATGCCGCGTCGAGCGACGGGGCGCCGAGCGAGCCGCCGCCGTACGTCCATGAGCCGGAAGCCGTGACCCCGCCCGATCCGGCCGAGAGCACCCACACCACTCCGTCGCTCGTGTTCTCGCCGGGGGCCGAGGCCAGCAGGCCGAAGCGGCCGTCCCTGTTCGGGTCGGTCAGCCTGACCTGGCCGCCCCAGCGGTCACCCTTCTCGGCGGCGCCCGGCACCTGCGCGGAGTTCTGGTCCCACGACTTTGCGCCGGTGGCGGTCAGACCGCCGGCCGCGCCGCGCAGCACCCACACCGCGCCCGCGTCCGCGACCGTGCCGATGTCCTCGCCGGCTGCCCCGATCGCCACGTCCGCGTACCCGTCGCCGTTGGTGTCGGCGACGGAGAGGTCGCTGCCCCAGCCGTCCGCGCGCTCGGCCGTGCCGGGGACTCCGGGCGAGTTCTGGGTCCACCACTGGGGCGGGCTGTCCGCACCGTCGATCCCGAGCGGCCCGTCGGGACTTCCGTAGTAGACGCCGACCTGGCCACCGGTCATCCAGTCGCCACCGTCGTCGGGGCTGTGCGGCTCGCCGGTCACGAGGTCGTCGTATCCGTCGTTGTTGATGTCGCCGGAGGCCGCGACCGGGCCGCCACGCAGATCGCGCTCGTACACGAGGCCCTGCACCTGACCGGAGAAGAAGGACGACCAGCCGTGACCCGGCTCCTCCGGGCCTGCGGTGACTCCGGAGACGATGAGGTCGGCGAGACCGTTGTCGTCGTAGTCGCCGGTGGTCAGGGACCTGGGCAGGATGTCGCGCGCTTGTGCCCCGGTGGAGAGGCGGGTCCGAGCAGTGCGCTCCAGCGGCGCGGACCGCGGCTGCGGGACGGTGTCGTACGCGTACAGCTCGAGGTTGTCGCGCTGGAGAACGGCCAGCTGGTCACCCGGGGTGTCAGGGCTGAAGCGGGCTGCGGCGACCGCGCTGCCGAACGTCTGGCCCGCCGCAGGATCCGCGGTCTCCAGCCAGTCGCTGTTCGCGCCGGACAGTCCGCGCGACGACCCCCACAGAATGGTGATGCCGCCCGCCTCCTTGACCGTGCCGATGTCCTCGCCCGGGATGCCCACGATCGCGTCGTCGTAGCCGTCCGCGTCGAGATCGCCGCTGGCCACGGCCTTTCCGAATCCGTCGCCCGCCTCGGCGGCGCCGGGCACGCCGGCAGTGGACTGGCTGACGACGGCGGCGCGGCGGGTGCCGATACCCGTCGACGCGCCGTACTGCACGGTCACGTACCCCGCGCCCTTCTTCCCGCTGACGGTCGCGCCCGGCGCGCCGATGAGCACGTCCTCGTAGCCGTCGCCGTTGAAATCGCTGTTGCGGTCACTTGCGTGTGTACCGCCGGGGGTACCGGCGTATGCGGCGGGAGCGGCGATGGCCGCTCCCGCCGTAAGGAGAAATGCGGCTGCGGCTACGGCGGCCGTACGGTAGTTGCGCACGAGCGGCTCCTTGGCTCAAGGATGACCGGGCGAGTGCGGGGGGCATCCGGAAAGGGCCCGTTCCTTCCTGGCGCCCTGATTGACCGTCAGTGAGGCAAAAGGGTTGTACGGCGGGGTGTTCTCGCCGGACGGCACCTACCGGGTGAGGGGATCGCTCCAGCGGGCGCGCGCCTGTTCCTGGGAGCGGAGCAGGACCAGAGTCGGCAGGCCCTGGTCCTGGCCGGTCGCCAGCAGCTCCGGGAGGCGGGGAAGGGGAGCCACGGCCGCGACGTCTTCGAGGACGAGCGTCAGTGGTGGGTCGAGCCGACCGTCGGATGACCGTGCGGCCATGCGGCGGCCGTGCTCGACCACGTCTGAGGCGAGTGCAGTCAACAGCGGCATCCCGCCCGGGTGGGTACGGGGGTCCTCGATCGGTTCACCCACCACATAAAGGGTGCCCCCTTCGTTTACGAATGATTCCAAGGCGAGCGAATCAGTTCGATTTGGGGTGCAGGCGTCACGGATATGGACCGACGACAGCGCGGATAGGGCACGGACCGTCAACTGCTGGGCGATCTCTCGCCGTTCGGGATGTGCCGTGAGCGCGGACTCCAGCAGCCCGGCGAGCCCGCCCGAGGCCTTGGGATGCGTACGGAGAATGCGTACGGGCTCATGAGCGGCGGTGCCCTGGGCCCAGCGGTGGAGCTGCTTGAACGGGCGGCCGTCCACGGCAGCAGCGTGCAGCCAGCAACGCAGCAGGGTCTCGGCGGTGTCCGCCATGGCCGCGTCCATCAAGGCCCTCGGCCGTACGGGCGCGAGGAGGGCTGCGGCGCGGTCGGCGGCGGTCCCGGCGTCCTCGCAGTGGGCGGTGGGCGACCAGTGGAGACGGGCGGGCGTGTCGCACAGATGCCCGGGGTCGTAGACGAGTACGGGGCCGAGCTTGGCGCGGGCGTCCTTGGTCTCGGCCCATACCGTCGGGTCGGAGGTGATCACCAGGACGGGCCCTTCGGCGTCGCGCAGCGCCTGAACGGTGATGGGGCGGCGGGTGGCCCGGTCGCCGTAGAAGACGTGAGGCGTTCGGGTACGGGGGGCCGGGACGGTGGGGTGCGGCCCGAGCGGCGGGGCGGTGGCGGCACGGGAGCCGGCCGGGTCCGGGTCCAGGGGGACGGTGGCCCGGTCCGGTGCCCGCTCGGCGGGCGCGTCGAGCACCTCTGCGTACGGGGTGGTCACCGCGGTCACGGCGGGGTCCGTCGCCCTGGCGGGAGTGCCGCGCTCCTGGACGTGCCGCTCCCCGGTAGGCGTCACGTCCGCCGTCCGCCGTGTCCTGCCCTCGCGCGCCGCCGCCCGGACCGCGCGCCAGCGCGCCAGGGTGCCGAGCGTGAAGACGGTGAGGACCACCAGCACCATCAATTCGCCGATGGCCAGTCCCCAGAACAGCCCGTACCCGGACAGCTCGGCGGGCGGTGTGGACGGCCAGGCGGACGTCAGGTCGTGCGGGGCCGAGACCAGCGCCCGCATCGCGTGCGGCGTGTCGGTGAACGTGACGCCGGTCGGCCAGGCCCCGTGCGCCAGCAGGCCGGCGAGCCCCGTGGCCGTCCAGACCAGCAGTGTCAGTCCGAGAAGGAAGCTCAGCAGACCGACCAACAGGCCGTCGGGGATACCTCGCTCGTTCTCCGGTCTCCGGCCGCCGTACTGGCGGCTCTGCCGACCCTCGTACATCTCACGCCACCGTCGACTCGGACGACTCGTCCAGCTTGTGCTGCTCGATCAGGGCCGCGCGCTGCTCCGCCTCCCACTCGGCGGCCTGCACGTGTTCCGGCAGGTCCGGGACGGACGACTCCGTCATCGCCCGGTCGGTGAAGACCAGGGGCCGTTCTGCCTCGGTGACCAGGTGTTTGACCACCTGGACATTGCCGTTGACGTCCCACACCGCGATGCCCGGGGTGAGCGTGGGGATGATTTCGACGGCCCAGCGCGGCAGGCCGAGCACGCGCCCGGTGGCCCGTGCCTCGTCGGCCTTCTGGGCGTAGATGGTCCGCGTGGACGCCATCTTGAGGATCGCCGCGGCCTCCCGTGCCGCCGCCCCGTCCACCACGTCGGACAGATGGTGGACGACCGCCACGAAGGACAGACCGAGCCGCCGGCCGAACTTCAGCAGCCGCTGGAAGAGCTGGGCGACGAACGGGCTGTTGATGATGTGCCACGCCTCCTCCACCAGGAAGATGCGCTTCTTGCGGTCGGGGCGGATCCAGGTGTGCTCCAGCCAGACTCCGACGATCGCCATCAGGATCGGCATCGCGATCGAGTTGCGGTCGATGTGCGAGAGGTCGAAGACGATGAGCGGCGCGTCCAGGTCGATGCCGACGGTCGTCGGACCGTCGAACATGCCGCGCAGGTCACCGTCGACGAGCCGGTCCAGCACCAGCGCGACATCCAGACCCCAGGCCCGTACGTCCTCTATGGCGACGTTCATCGCCTCGGCCGACTCGGGCTCCGGGTGGCGCAGCTGCTCGACGATGTCGGTGAGGACGGGCTGGCGGTCGGTGATGGTCTCGGTGACGTACGCGTGGGCCACCTTCAGTGCGAAACCGGCCCGCTCGTCGAGGCCATGGCCCATCGCCACCTCGATGATGGTGCGCAACAGCGCGAGCTGGCCGGTGGTGGTGATGGCGGGGTCGAGCGGGTTGAGACGGATCCCGCCGTCCAGGGCCGTCATCGGGTCCAGCCGGATGGGAGTGATCCCCAGCTCCTGCGCGATGAGGTTCCACTCGCCGACGCCGTCCTCACCCTGTGCGTCCAGCACGACGACCTGGCGGTCGCGGAAGCGCAACTGCCGCAGGACATAAGTCTTCTCGAGTGCCGACTTGCCGTTGCCGGACTCGCCGAGCACCAGCCAGTGGGGGGCGGGGAGCTGCTGCCCGTACAGCTGGAAGGGGTCGTAGATGTAGCCCTTGCCGCTGTAGACCTCGCGGCCGATGATCACGCCCGAGTCGCCGAGGCCGGGCGCGGCGGTGGGCAGATAGACGGCCTGCGCCTGCCCGGTCGACGTACGGACGGGCAGGCGGGTCGTCTCCACCTTTCCGAACAGGAAGGAGGTGAAGGCATCCGTGAGGACGGACAGCGGATCTCGCATGGCGGACTGCCCTCTCGGTCAGCGTCGGATGCCGGTCGCGAACGGCAAGGTGTTCACAAAGGCCCGGTGGTGTTCGCGGTCGCACCATTCCAGCTTGAGATAGGACTTGCCGGCCGAGGCCCTGATCGTGCGCTTGTCCCTGGCCAGGGCCTCGGGCGAACGCGCCGACACAGTGATGTACCCGACGAGATTGACGCCCGCCGCACCGCTTGCGAGATCTTCACCCCGCTGGTCGAGCCGTCCGTGCGCGGCGATGTCGCGCGGGTCGACGGTCCGGTTCATCTTGGCGGCGCGGCTGGCGTCCGCCTCGTCGTTGGTCTTCTCCGTGAGCATGCGCTCGATGGCGACCTCGGTGGGCTCCAGGTCCATGGTGACCGCGACCGTGCGGATCACATCGGGGGTGTGGACGAGCAGCGGGGCAAGGAAGTTGACGCCGACCGGGGTCATCGGCCATTCCTTCACCCACGCGGTGGAGTGACACCAGGGGGCCCGGGTGGACGACTCGCGGGTCTTGGCCTGGAGGTAGGTGGGTTCCACGGCGTCCAGTTCGGCCGGCCAGGAGTTCCGCTTCGTCATCGCCTGGATGTGGTCGATGGGGTGGTCCGGGTCGTACATGGAGTGCACGAGGGAGGCGAGCCGGGACTGGCCGAGCGGCTGGCGTACGCGGATGTCGGCCTCGGCGAGGCGGGCGCAGATGTCGGTGAGCTCACGGGCCATGACGACGGCGAGCCCGGCGTCCTTGTCGAGCCTCCTGGCTCCGGTGGTGTGCCGGGCGGCGCGGGCCATGGCGTGTGCCTCGGCGGCCAGGTCGCGGGAGTAGTGCATGCAGGCGACGAGATAGGCGCGGTGCTGCTCGCTGGAGGTGGAGACCATCGACTGGAGCTGGTCGTAGGACTGCTGGAGCCAGCCGGGGGAGGCCGTGTCGCCGCGCTGGGCGACGTCCTTGGCGTGGGCGTCGGGGTCGGCCGGCAGCGTGCGGGCGAGCATCTGAAGGCGGGTCACAAAACCGTCGCCGTTGGCGACATGCTTGAGCAGGGTGCCGAAGCGGTCGACGAGGGCTTCCTGGTCCTCGCTGTCGCGCAGTCCGACGCCCGGGCCCTCGATCTCGATGGCGGCGGTGACGGTGCGCCGGTCGGCGTGCAGCAGTACGGCGATCTCGTCGGGCCCGAAGGGGGCGGCGAGCCAGTTGATCCGGCCGATGCCGGGGGGCGGGCCGACCTCGACCTCCCGGCCGTCGAGCCGGGTGCCGGCCTCGGCCGTACGGGAGCGGTAGAGGGTGCCCTTGCGCAGGGTGCGCTTGTAGCTGCGGTTGACCTCGAACCACTTGTAGAAGGTGCGCTGCTTGTACGGGACGTAGACGGCGGCGAGCGCGAGCAGCGGGAAGCCCATCAGCAGCACGATCCGCAGGGACAGGACGGGGACCAGCAGCCCGCTCATCATGCCGAGGAACGCACCGGCAATGATCAGCGCGATCTCGCCGGTCTCGCGGTTCTTGCCGACGACAGCGTTCGGCCGCGCGCGGCCGATCAGATACGTACGGCGGGGCGTGATGGGTTGGGACTGCGTCGTCAACGTCCTCCACCTCCAGTGCTGTTGCGGTTGCTGTGCGGAGTGCCGCTGGTCGGGCTGCTGCTACGGGGCGCGGGCGCGGCCCCGCCGCCGCGGTTGCTGTGCGCTGCAACGCCGCCGCTGATGGGGTTGGCGGGCCGGGCGGCCGTGCCCCTGTTGTCCTGGCCGCCACCCGGGTTGCCGCGGGTGCTGTGGGTCTTGATGCCCTGGGAGACGAGGGCGGCGGGGGAGCTTATGACGGCGGCGGCGGCGTTCTCTGCGCCGTTCTGGAGACGGTTGTTGCGGGAGTTGGCGATCTCGTCGCCGAAGCCGGGGACGAAGCGGTAGATCATCGCGGAGGCGAAGATGGCGAGCAGGATGATCGCGAGACCGGACACGACGGCGGAGAACGAGTCGGGCCCGTCGTCGGCGGAGAGCGCGCCGGCGAGCCCGAGGACGATGACGATGACCGGCTTGACCAGGATGATCGCGATCATGATCCCGGCCCACCGGCGGACGTGGCCCCACATGTTCTTGTCGACGAGGCCGGCGTAGACGACGACGCCGAGCAGTGCGCCGACGTAGAGCAGCACGGCGCGGATGAAGAGTTCGAGGTAGAGCACACCGGCGGCGAGGATCGTCACGAGCGAGACGACGATCAGCATGATCGGGCCGCCGCCGATCTCGGTGTCCTTCTTCAGGGCGCCCGAGAAGTTCCCGAAGAACAGGTCGGTCTGCCCGGTGGTGCCGCCGGCGATGACCTCGGTGACGCCGTCGGTCGCGGAGACGAGTGTGTAGAGGATCAGCGGCGTGAAGGCGGACGCCAGGACCGTGAGCCAGAGGAACCCGACGGCCTCGGAGACGGCGGTGGTGAGCGGTACGCCGCGGATGGCGCGCTTGGCGACGGCGAGCAGCCACAGGATGAGCGTGAGGATGGTGGCGGCGGCGAAGACGATCGCGTACTGGGACAGGAAGGTGGTGTTGGTGAAGTCGACGGAGGCGGTGGACTTCACGGCCTTGGAAAGCGTGTCGACGGTCCAGGCGGCGGCGTCGGCGCAGCCGCGGGCGAGGGAGCTGAGGGGGTCGAGGGCGTCGGCGGGGTCGGTGACCGAGGAACGCCCACCGGGGGCGCGGCCGTCGCCGTCTTCACAGTAGTCCCGGGCGGGGCCGACGATGAGGTCGCACTGGTCCTTGTTGGACGGCGTCGGCGTCGGGGAGGGGGCTGCGATGGCGCGCGTTGCCATGAGTACGGCTGCCGTCTGGACGGCTGCGAGGACAGCCGTGGCCTTGAGCAAGAGCCGCTGACTATCGGGCATACGTGAACCCTCCGTACTGCTCGACCGCCTTGGCGATCTCTTCGGCATCCGAGGCTGTACGGTCGGCGTTCACAGGCGCAGGGCCATCTTTCTGGGAGAAGCTCTCGACTCTCCAGTCGCCACCCACCCACTGGAGCCTGAGTGTCATGGTGAACCAGTCGTTGGTCACGGGGTTGGTCGAGCTGACACCGGCGGTTCCGAACACGCCGGTGCACCACACCTCGACGGTGGCCGCCGCGTCCGTGTACTCCGTGACTTTGGTCCCCACAGGTGCAGTACGGGACACGTATGTCATTCCTGCCGGGGCGTTTCCGTTCGTGTCGAGGCCGACCTTCTCGAGGAACTCTTTGTTGTAGGCCTGGTCGAGCTTGGCCTGGAGCTCGGCGGTCTTGCTGCTGACGAACACCTGGCGGACGATCTCGCGACGGAGGTCCGGCTTCAGGATGTCGGCGGAAACGAGCGCCACCGCGTAATTCGCGGCAGCGCTCTGCGCCCCCTGCTCGTCCTTCGCGTACCCCGTAGGGATCTCCCCGGCCTTCCCCTTCACCGGTTTCACCCCCGTCGCCGCCGTCGGCTCCGCGCCCGCGCCCTTGCTGCCGCCGCTCGACCCCTCCGAACCACCGCCGCCGCCCTGGTTCGCGAAGGCGATCGCCGCGATGAGCAGCACGACAACGCCCACCACCGTGATGAGCGAGCGGGAGTTGCGCACGGGGCGCCGCGCGCCGCCGTAGACGTCGCTTGCGGTGCTCTCGGGCAGCCGTGTACGGGTCTGGCCCGAACCGCCCGTGCCGCTGCCCGCTCCGAAACCGTCGTCGTGCTCGTCGCCGAAGCTCATGCCGCGAATGCCCCCTCAGCCGTGTGCGGTGCTGCCACGACGTAGTACGCCGGCCGTGGCTGTGCTGGTTGCCGCGCGGACGCGGTGTGGTGACTCGACATCAGGGAGTGCAACCTCGGAGGGACTGAGGGGTGGCTATACGGCCATTCCGTACACGATGGTGAACAACGTCCCCAGCGACCCGATGATGAAGACACCGGTCAGCCCGGCGACGATCAGGCCCTTGCCCTGCTCGGCGCTGAACGTGTCGCGGAGAGCCGTCGCGCCGATGCGCTGTTTGGCTGCGCCCCAGATCGCGATGCCGAGGCAGAGGAGGATGGCAATGGCCATCACGACCTCGATCATCACTCGAGCCTCGTTGCCCAGGCTTCCGAAAGGCCCCCAGTTCGGGGCGATTCCGCCGATGATGGTGGTGATGTCGCCCTTTTCGGCTGCCAGGATCATGTAACTCACCGCCCCTGTTGGGTTGTTCGGTGCCCTGCCCCTCGGCATGGGCCGTCGTTCTATCTTCGCTGATGAAACCGCCCACGTATGCCGACTTGGAGGGTCTCTTTACCCGATCTCCGCACGTATGACCGAGGGCATGGCTCTGACCTGCGGCGGTGTGGCATGGTTCGATGTTCGTACAGGTATCGTCACTCTGTGTATCACGCTGCGTGACTCCGGGCAATTACTGTCGTTGTGGCACCCAGGGGCGGAAACCGTGAGCCCGCACCGGACGCGATGCGGGCTCGGGGCGGGACCGGGGCACCGGCCGGGACGCGGCGACGGCGAGGCGTCAGCGGGGGGCTACGAACAGGCTCTGGGCGCTTCGTCCGATCGGGCCCTTTTCATCGTGCAGTTGGGCGTCCGCCAGCCCGATCCCGGCGGCGTCCACGCTCGTGCGGGCCTCGACGCACACCCACTCACCGACCGGGTGACGGTGCAGATGGACCGTCAGGTCCGCGTTGATGAACACGTGCCGGTTGAAGTCGAGGACGTTGCTGATCCCGTTCCCGGAGTCGGCGGCGACGAGGACGCGGTCCAGCGGGCGGATCTCCTCGCCCGCGACGAGCGGTACGCGCATCCGCATCCAGCAGGTCCCGGGGCCCCTGTCCATGAAGGCGCCTTCGGTGAACCGGGTGTCCATCGCGGTGTGGTAGCCGATGTCCCATGGGACGTCGAAGAAGGGAGTGACGGCGGTCTGGCCGGGCGAGGGCTGCTGTGGCCCTTCCGCAACCGCCGGGCCGGGGTCCTCGGTCGTCCTGATGCGCAGAGCCCTGGCCATCATGACGGGGGCTTCGCCCTCGGGTGCCAGGGTGGCCTCGACGACTTCCACGCTCCGTCCGGCGCGCAGCACGGTCGTGGCCACTTCCAGCGGCCGTATCGGTACGGGGCGCACGATCTCGAACGTGATCCGGGCCAGCCGCATGTCCGTACGCGCTCCCGGGCGCTCCTCCACGGCCCGGCCGAGCAGCGCCGCGGGCGGTCCGGCGTGCTGGGAGCTCGCGTCCCAGGGGCCACGGGTGTGTTCGGTCGACGCGAAGCGGTTCTCGGAGAGCCGCTCGAAGAACGCCTCGGGTGCCGTCATGTCGCGCTGCCTCTCCCTGCCTGAGTCTTGCAGATGGGTGTACGGCACACACGCTACCTACGGGTAACCTCGGGAGCCAGAGTCCGGCCGCGGCTGGGTCCTGCCCGCGTCCGCCTCGACGACAGGCTGAACCGGGTGGAGACGGCGCAGAGGCCTTCGTACGCGAAGGGCGGCACGGAGTCGTTGTGGACTCCGCGCCGCCGCAACGGCATCAGCGGATGGCCACCATGTATCCGAGCAGGCTGATCGCGATGGCGATGAGCGCGATGAAGGTCACCGTCGCCAGCGTCCCGCCGGCGTCCCCGTTTCTCCGGGTGCCCCCGGGCCTCGACTGAACGCTCTCCCCGTTCTGTGTGTCGGACGCGGTGGCCGCGTTCGCTGCATTCTTCACTTGTGCTCCTGTGTTGCCGGCCCCTCCGTGGTCACCGGAGGGGATCTGACCTCAGCCTTCTGGGCTGCGTCACACACAGTAGCGGTGGGCCGGTCGCGACCCCCCTGTCGGGTCGCGCGGTTTCGGCCAGTGGGTCACCCGTTCGTCAGCGGGTGTCCGGGGGCGAGGAGTTCGGCGATGCGCTGGGCGACGGTCTGGGCCGTGTTGTTCCCGGGAGCCTTGCGCCCCACGGTCGTGGCGACCGCGACGGAGAGCCGTTCGGCGGGGAGATATGCCTGGATGGCGGCGTATCCGGCGAACGACGGGTTCTGCAGGATCCAGCCTTTCTCCACGATGAGGCCCACGCCGAAGTGCATGGCCTCGGTGTTCCGCAGGCAGACGCTCGCGGGACAGGTGGAGGTGGGGCGGCCGAGGCCGACGGTCCCGGGGTTGAGCTGCACTCCGTAGGCGCGCTTCGAGAGCAGTTCTCCGCTGCCGATGGCCTGGGCCGAGCGGGCCAGGTCGCAGATGTTCGTCGTGATGACCGCGCCGGGCGCAGTGGTCCACGAGGGATTCCAGAAAGTGGATTCCTCGTAGGTGCCGCGTTCGGCGTCGAAGGAGTGCAGGACGGGTGAGGGGATCTCGGGGGTGAAGCTGTTGCGGGTGCTGTGCAGCCCGAGGGGGCCCAGGATGCGTTTCTCGAGCAGCTTGTCCAGCGGTTCGCCGCTGATCTTCTCGAGGGCGGCGCCGAGGAACTGGAAGTTGGCGTGCGAGTAGCTCCAGTTGGTGCCGGGCTCGTACCACAGGGGGTGGCTGAGGGAGAAGGCGACGGCCTGCTGGGGCGTCCACCGGCGGAACGGGTCGGCGTAGAACGCGGCGATGAATGCGGGGTCGGTGACGTAGTCCCTGAGTCCCGAGGTGGAACTGCCGAGGTCGCGCAGAGTGATCTCGGCGCCGTGCGGAATGTCGGGCAGCCAGCGGGAGACGGGGTCGTCGAGGCCGGCCTTCTTCTCGTCGACGAGCTGGAGCAGGATGGTGCCCATGTAGGCGATGGCCACCGACCCGGCCCGGAAGTTCATGGCCGCTGTGGCGGGGACGCCGGTCATGGACTCGCCGAGCGCGGCGGTGACGATCTCCTTGCCGCCCTCAGTGACCCGCAGGAGCACGGCTTCGAGGTCGAGGTCCTTCTGGGCCCGCTTCGCGACATCGACAATCCGGCGGGCCTGACCTGCGGGTTTCGAGGAGCCGGCACAGGCGGGCTGCTCTCGGTCGGGAGCGGCGACTCCGGCCCTGATCTGGAGAGTCGCCGCGATCTGCAGAGTCGCCGCGATCAGGATGGCGGCGCAGAGCAGCGCCGTCCGGGTTCGTTTCATGCCGCACTATGTACGGACGAATGCAGTGAAGTCGGCCACAACACGCGAGGGTTGAGCCGTTCGATGAGCCTGAGCGGTGAAGTCCCGACGAAGCCGGTCCGGTTGTGGTGGTGAGGCAGGGACACCGCCCCCGGGCCGGAGCGCCTGAACCCTCGCGCCCCGGCCTCGAACGAAGAAGCCCACGACTCTTCTGCTGTCAACGGCTGAGCAGTACGAAGCCCTCTCTTGCGTCCACCGTTCGATATCCGCGAGCGCGGGCGTTGTCCAGAACACTTTTCTCCTGGAATGCATTCAGCGGCCATCGTCGATCCGGTGTCACCCAGGTGTCCACCATGATCCATTGAGGGTCGGGGCGGCTGCTGAAGTAGCCGAGGAGACTCACACTGGTACGGCCCGTCAAATGAGGCCCCAGCTGGTTCGAGGTCTGGACGGTGGCACCGTCGGGGATCTGGCTCATCATGCTGTGAGCAACGGCGATTCGGGGGTCGGTTCGCCATGTGGAAGCCTGGATGATCTTCCACATGGGAAAGTGCGGAAGCAGCAGGAGGCTGATCGCGGCGGCGCCCACAGCGTATCTCCGCACGCTGCCTTTACGTGCGCGTCGTTTCCGCAGGGCATCGATGAAAGCCGCGAAGACGATGGGCATCAGGACGAGCGAGTAGTGTCCGAACGTGTCCCAGTGGGACGAAAGGTTCGAGGCGAAGCGCCAGAGAACGGTGGGCAGTGCAACCCACAGCAGCGGGGATCGCAGGGCCAGAAAGAGAGTCGGGGACAGAAGGAGCAGGAGGGTGGTGACCTTCTGCTGCGGGGTGATGAGCCCGATCGTGTATCGGTACAGCAGATCCCCCAGCCCGTTGCCTCCGGAACTGCTCAGCCAGGAAAAGTGGAAGTAGGAGTCGCTGGGAGCCAGGGCCGGCATGATCACCAGCATCTCCAGTGCCGTGGCGCCCAGACCGTACGCGATCGTGAGGAATCCGAGCTTTCGTTCCCCGCGGCAGGCAATGATGATGCCGATCACGGCCACCATCAGTCCGAGGTCTTCCTTGATCAGAACCAGAGGCAGCACCCAGAACACCGCGGCACGTGACCGGTTCTCTCCAAGAGCGGTCAGCGAGAAGGCGAGCAAGGGGGCTGCGAACGCCACTTCATGGAAGTCGAAGCCCACCGCCGCGGCAATGCCCCAGGAGAGGCCGTAGCTGACGCCGATGAACGCGGCCGCCTCGTCCCCAAGTGCTCGGCGTGCCCAGAAAGTCAGGGGCACCACGCTGATGGCGATCAGCAAGGCCTGCGCCACGAGCAGGAGCATCGGCGACGGCCACAGCATGTAGAAAGGAGCCAAGAGGGCCAGGATGGGGGAGAAATGCTCTCCCAGGACCGGGTAATCCGGGCCTCTCAGTTCGGATACCGGCAGGTGCCCTTCGGCATAGGAACGGACGACCTGTTCAAAGATTCCCAAGTCATAGCTGAAGGAGAGCATTTGCTGGTGGATGCGCAACGACAGCATCATGTACGAAAAGAAACATGCTCCCGCCAGAGCCCAGATCCACCATGCTGTGGTGGATCGGATCTTGAGGGCCGGCTTCGACGCTGAATGGTCATCGACGGGGGATTTCTGGGGCGCGACAGTCGATGCGGGCAGTGCTTGCATGACGCCCTTCCGGTAGCTGCTGGCTGCGAATCTCAAGATGCCAGAAACTTCCCGGATTTGACTCCGGATGCCCCCTCGGAGCGGCCACTACCCTCCGAATGGAGGATCAGGCAGAGAGTGCCTCAATGCCCTCTGCCCGATGACTTGTACGACTTGCGGTTCGCCGTGGTGAGGGCCTGATACCTCAGCCTCGTTGCGGCAAGGGCTGATGACGGAGAGATCGGCCGTGATCGCCCAGCTCCGCCACGGGGTTGTCCTCGACGTAGAACCAGTCGCCGATCAACGTGACCCGGCAGCGGTCGCGGTAACCGAAGTGCGACTGCAGGGACCAGGCGTAAGGAAAGAAGTGAATGTGCAGATCGAAGCTGTGCTTGTACGGGCGCTGCCGCGGCACCACGATGATCAGCCGGTCCTTGGCGACCCGTCGCAACTCCCGTACGGCGGCCTGCAGGTTCTGCACATGCTCCAGGGTATGGGTGCACACAACCGTGTCGAAGGAGTCGTCGGGGAAAGGAAGCGACTCGACGTTGGCCTCCTGGAACGTGACCCGAGGGTGCCGCTCGCGTACCTCGACCGGGACGATGATGTCCGTTCCCGTGACATCGAAACTGCGGCTCAGCAACCCGGAAAGATAGCCCCGCCCGGTACCTGCCTCGAGCACCGTGCTGCCCGCGACGGACCCCAGGATCCGCTGAATGCACCTGTGGTTGAGGTCCGTCTCGCGGTCGATGAGGACCGGCGCGACCCGGCGGTACACATCGGAGAACTCCCGCTCGCTCAGGCCGAATGCCTTGTCCTTGAAGGTGGTGAAGTCGTCCGTCCGGTCGCGGAACAGTGCCTTCATGGCGGGGCGCATGAACCACTTGGCGTCCCGGATGGCCGGGGGTACCCACTCGTCGAGACCGTGGTTGATGGTGACGGCCAGCTGGCGCGGGATCCTCATTGCGGAATTCGCTCCTTTTGTGGCGTAGCGGTACGTACCCCACGGGAACGGTCGAAAGTGCTGTGGGGTTACGCGTCCTGGGCATACCGGGGAACGCCGCTCGAGCGCCTGCCGGCAGTGGCCGGCGCCCCCTGGTCCGCCGGATTGCCGTCCTTGCGGTACCGCGGCGATCAAAAGTGAGCCAACTCAGCAGTAATTGACCAGAGTTGGTTACCCTGTCGCGCGTGACCGATGAAGCGGACCTCCTCGCCAGGATCGACACCTCCCGCCCGCACACCGCTCGGATCTGGAACTACTGGACCGGCGGCAAGGACAACTACGTGGTCGACCGCGAAGCCGGTGACCAGATCCGGGAGCTGCATCCCGGGATCGGCGAGTACGCCCTGGCCGACCGCAGGTTCCTCGGGCGCTCGGTGCGGTATCTCGCGGCCGAGGCCGGGATCCGGCAGTTCCTGGACATCGGTACGGGGCTGCCGAGCGCCGACAACACCCATGAGGTGGCCCAGCGCGTCACGCCCGATGCGCGGATCGTGTACGTCGACAACGACCCGCTCGTCCTCGCGCACGCCCGTGCCCTGCTCACCAGTTCGCCCGAGGGCCGCACCGACTATCTCGACGCCGATCTGCGCGACGTCGACACGATCCTGGAGCGTGCGGCGCAGACGCTGGACTTCAAGCAGCCCGTCGCGCTGATGCTGCTGGGTGTGGTCATCTTCATCGAGGGCCATGAGGAGTCGTACGACGTCGTGCGCCGGCTCATGGACGCGCTGCCGTCCGGCAGCCATCTCGTGCTGTCCCACACGATCACCAGTCCGGCGATGCCCGATGTGGACGCGGCGGTCGCGTTCTGGAACGAGCACGGCACGCCCAGGCTCACCCAGCGCACGCCGGAGCAGATGGAGCGTTACTTCGACGGCCTGGAGCTGCTGGCACCCGGCGTGGTGTCGTGCAACCGCTGGCGGCCGGACGCGGGCGACCCGGCGAACCCGGACGAGGTGGCGATGTTCGGCGGGGTGGGCCGCAAGCGGTAGCGGCGACCCACGGTCCGAGCGGATGGTCCCCCTACACTGGCGCAGGGTGGACTGCCGTGAGGTGAAGGGTGGTTGACGGTGCGTAAGGCGTGGCTGGTCGCGGGAGCGTCGATCGGGCTGTGTCTCAGCTTCGTCGCGCTGCTCGTCGTCGGCACGTACTCCGCCGCCGCCGGGCTGCTCGGCGGGTCGGGCGGCAAGAACGGGGCCGTCGGACTGGCCAAGGGGGCCGTGCCCGCCCGGTATCAGCCGCTCGTGCAGAAGTGGGGCAACCTCTGCCCCGCCATCAACCCCGCGCTCCTCGCCGCCCAGCTCTACCAGGAGAGCGGCTGGAACCCCCAGGCGCAGAGCCAGGCCGCCGCACAGGGCATCGCGCAGTTCATCCCCGGCACCTGGGCCACGCACGGCATCGACGGGGACAAGGACGGCGACCGCGACGTGTGGGACCCGGCCGACGCGATTCCGTCCGCCGCCTCGTACGACTGTGAGCTCGCCGGGTATGTGAAGAAGGCGCCGGGCGATCCGACCGACAACATGCTGGCCGCGTACAACGCGGGGGCGTACGCGGTCATCAAGTACGGCGGAGTCCCGCCGTACCGCGAGACGCAGAACTATGTGAAGGTCATCCGCACCCTCGAGAAGAGCTTCGCCCGGCCCGTCGGGCGGGTCGAGCCGTCGCGGCAGGCGGCCGGGGCCATCTACTTCGCGCAGCAGAAGCTCGGCACCAAGTACCTCTGGGGCGGGAACGGAACGCCCGAGCAGGGTGGGCGGTTCGACTGTTCCGGGCTCACCCAGGCCGCGTACCGGACCGTGGGGATCGAGCTGCCGCGCGTCGCCAACGACCAGTACAACGCGGGACCGCATCCCGCGCGCGACGAACTGCTGCCGGGAGACCTCGTCTTCTTCTCCGACGACCTGACCAATTCTCGCGCCATCCGGCATGTGGGGCTCTATGTTGGCGGCGGGTACATGATCAACGCTCCGTACACCGGGGCGGTGATCCGGTTCGACAAGATCGACACACCGGACTATTTCGGCGCGACCCGTGTCACCGAGGACGGCGCCCGGGCACTGCCCACCGACCTTCCGGCTGACGCTCCCGAGGCCGCGCCGGAAGCATGAAAAGCCCGGCGCACCGGCTGGAACCGACCCCGTCGCACCTCTCTGAGCTGCAACGACGTGTCACTCTTCGATAACGTCATGGTGATCGTTCCGTGGAGAGTGGAACGTCGCCGTGCAACGGGTCGTTTCCTGGGGGGACAGGCCGGCCGCACTGACCAAGCAGCAGACACCGCACCGACCACGGGGGTTCACGGACGCGGCGCACACCCCGTGCGCCGGCAGGCAACAAGGCAAGGGGCCGCAGGAGATGGCTGGACTCGCAGCGACCGTCGCCGCGAACGGGTCGAACCCGGATGTCGGCCTGCTCTACGACATCAACGGCCTGGCGAAGGACGCCCCCTCGTGGTTCGACCGGACCATGGAGTTCGTCGGCGAGTACGGCATCATGCTCGCCCTGGTCCTGGTGGTCCTGTGGTGCTGGTGGAGCGTGCGCCGGCGCGGCAGCGCCGACGACTCGGTCTCGGCGGTCGCCGGGCTGATCTGGGCGCCGCTGGCCGCCGGCGTCGCTCTGCTGATCAACATCCCCATCCGCGGCTTCGTCGAGCGGCCCCGCCCGTTCGTCAACCACACGGGCCTCGAGGTCCTGGTGGACGGCAAGACCGACTACTCGTTCGTCAGCGACCACGCGACGATGGCGATGGCGATCGCGGCCGGACTCTTCGTCGCGCACCGCGGTTTCGGACTCGCCGCCCTCGGACTGGCGATGGCCGAGGGCTTCTGCCGGGTCTACATGGGCGTGCACTACCCGACCGACGTCGTGGGCGGCTTCGCGCTCGGTACGGCGGTGGCGCTGCTGCTGGCACCGCTCGCCCTCGCCCTGCTGACCCCCTTGGTGTCGGCGGTCGCCGGATCAGGACGCTTCGGCCGCCTCGTACGGTCGAGGAAGGCCGGGGCCGGTGGCCCGTCGTCCGAGGCGGTGGGCATCCCCGAGCCGCGCACCGCAGGCGCGGGGGAAGACGAGAGCGACCTGGCGGCCTGAGCCGGCGCGGCTCCGCCTGCTGCGCGCCCGCGCCTACAAGGCCTGTGGGTGGTGGGCGAAAAGACGGTCCGGGTCGTACTGCCGCTTCAGCCGCGTCAGCCGGTCCGCCGCCGGACCGTAGTAGGCCTCGCGCCAGTTGCGCAGCGTCGGATCCGCGTAGTTCTGGTACGCGGCCCCGGACGCGTGCCGCCGCATCGCCGCGTGGGTGTCTTTCAGCCAGCTCTGCTGGGCGGTGCCGGCGGTGTCCGCCCGCCAGGCGCCGATGTACTGGGCGAGCATCCGGGAGCGGCGGTGCACGAATGCCGTCGCCAGCGGGTCCACCCGGTTCACCGCGCCGCCGAGCGCGGTCAGCGCGATCGAACCGCCGCCGCCCTCGGCCGCCGGGATCCTGGTGAACGCCTCGGTTGCGGCGATCAGCGCCCGGCGCCCGGCCGCGTCGATGTCACGGTCGTAGAAGTCGGAGGCGGAGGCGTATGTCTCGCGCTGCAGCGCACCCTGCGGCGAGCGGCCGGGGGTGGTACCCGGCAGATGGCACTGTGCCTCGGTGAACGACAGGCAGCCCGCGTAGGCGAGCATCGCGTCCCGGTAGCTGCGCGGGCGCAGCGCCACCGACGAGGCGGAGGAACCCACCAGGTCGGCGAGCCGGTCGAGCGCGTTGCGCAGGTCGCTCTCGGCACCGAGCGTGAAAGCAGCGACGGACAGGGTGGGGGCGGCGCCGCCGGGGCCCGCGGCGAGATGCAGAGAGGACCAGATCTCGTCCGGCTGGTCGGGACCCCAGCGCTGCCAGGCGGCGATCACCCTGTCGGCCTTGGGCCACGGCCAGTTGAGAAAGGCGCTCACGGTCCGCGGCGCCGGATGCGTACGGAAGGTGAGCCCGGTCACGACGCCGAAGTTGCCGTTTCCCGCGCCGCGCAGCGCCCAGAAGAGGTCCTTGTTCTGCTGCGCGCTCGCCGTCAGCACCCGCCCGTCGGCGGTGACGATCCTCGCGGAGGTCAGGCTGTCGCAGGTCAGACCGTAGGCGCGCGAGGCGACGCCGTGGCCGCCACCGAGGACCAGGCCCGAGACGCCGACCGTGGGGCAGGAGCCGGCCGGGATGGTGCGGCCGTGGCGGGCGAGAGCGTTGTAGACGTCGATCAGTTTGGCGCCGGCGCCGATGGTGCCGTCGGCGCCGATCCGGTCGAGGGAGGAGACGTCGATGACGAGGTGGCCGTTACCGGAGGACCAACCGCCGTAGGAGTGGCCGCCGTTGCGGATGGACACGGGGGTGCGGTGGGCCTTCGCGTACGCCAGGCACTCCTTGACGTCGTCCTCGCCCGCGACATACGCCACGGCTGCGGGCCTCAGCGCGTCGAAGCGGGTGTTGTAGAGCTGCCGCGCGCTCGGGTAGTCGGCGTCGCCGGGCCGGACGAGCTGTCCCTCGAGCCCGCGGGCCAGCGCGCCCCAGTCGGGCGGCGCCGAGGACGCGGACGCGGTGCCGCGCGAAGGAGCTTCGGTGCTCTTACCCGTCGCGCCGCCGGGGTCACGGTCCTTGCCCGTGCAGGCGGTCGCGGCAACAGCGACAACAGTGGTGAGCAGCGCGCGCCGGTCCATGGATCCTCCTGGGGAAGGAGACGGTATCCACGGACGGCCAGTTCCGGCCGGGCCGCTTCCGGATCGTTTCCGGATCGTTCTTCGACGCTTCGGGTCAGTCCGCCGCTTCGTGCGACGTGGCGTCCGTACGGGCGCGCTCCCGGGATCTGCGCGCGGGCCCCGACCAGCCGCAACTGCAGCGGGCGAACGCGAACGCACCGCGCTCGGCGGTGGTGGCGATGTGTTCCCGGGTGCCGCCGGGCCGGTCCTGCTGGTGCACAGGACCACGGTACTGCGCCATGAGGGGTCTCAGTGACCGGACAGTCGCGTGACGACGTGCTCAGGCCGTCGTTATGCGAATGAGGTGTCCCCAGGCCCCTCGGGCCGAGGGGAGGGGTGGGACTCCTACAAGCGGCGGTCCGGTGTTGGGGGTTGGCAGGCGATGGTGGTGCAGGAGCACAGGCGCAGGGGCGGCGCGTTCGCCGTCGCCGCGGCCGTGGTGGGGGTGGTGGCGACGAGCGCGTGCTCGGGCGCGGGCGCCGCCGCCGAGAACCGCAGCGGCGGTGGACCCGCGGACGAGGTCCGCAGAGCGGCGGACACACTCACCGAGGCGGGCAGCTCCAAGGCGCGCACCTCGATGGAGATGGCCGCCGGCGGCACCCGGGTCACCATCCGCGGTGAGGGCGGGTACGACTTCGCACGGCGGATGGGGCGGCTGAGGGTCGTGCTGCCGAAGGACCCGGCCGGTGCCGACGGGCACGAACCGATCACAGAGCTGCTGACGCCCGGTGCGCTCTACATGAAGAACCGGGGCGCGGGTGTGCCCGCCGACAAATGGGTCCGGGTCGACACGACCACGCTCGACGACGGAAATCTGGTCACGGGCGGTGCGACCGATCCGCTGGCGGCGGCGGAACTGCTGCGGGGCGCGCAGGACGTCACGTACGTCGGTGAGGTGGAGCTGGCCGGCCGGCGGGTACGGCACTTCAAGGGGACGACGGACATCGGGCGGGCGGCCCGGGCGGCCGAGCCGCATGCGCGGGCGTCGCTGGCCGCGGCGGCGAAGGGGTTCACCAGGGACGTGGTCCCTTTCGACGTCTATCTGGACGACGAGGGCCGGGTGCGCAAGGTCCGGCACCGGTTCAGCTTCGCCAATCAGGGCCGTACGGTCGCCGTGACATCGACCACGGTCCTCTTCGACTTCGGGGCCCGGGTGGTCGTGCGGCTGCCGGATGAGCGGGACATCTACTCCGGGAAGGTCAGGGCCTAAATGGTCCGGACGTGCCATGCGCAGTCCGTGCATCGCTCCCTACGCTAGGAAGTCGACTCCGGCTGGAAGAGGTGATTGCACGTGGCTCCGCCCAGTACGACAACCGTCCAGGAGGACCACGTGGCCCTCGCCGAGATCGAGCTGTGCGGCGAGCTGATGATCGCGGCGTCGGACGCGGACGGGGACCGGCTCAGTCCGGACCGTATCGACGAGGTGCTGATGGTGACGCAGGAACGTTCGACCGGGCCCGACCGGGAGTGATCCCGTCATGATGCCGCACCGCTGAGGCGCACCGTCCATATCCGGCCACGGCCCGGAGCCGGTCGGCAGGCCCCGGGGCGGACGGGATCACGTGCGCAGCAGGCGCGCGATCGCCTTCGTCGCTTCTTCCACCTTGGCGTCGACCTCTTCGCCGCCCTTCATCGCCGCGTCCGCCACACAGTGCCGCAGATGCTCCTCGAGCAGCTGGAGCGCGAAGGACTGCAGGGCCTTCGTGGAGGCCGAGACCTGGGTGAGTATGTCGATGCAGTACACGTCCTCGTCGACCATCCGCTGCAGGCCGCGGATCTGGCCTTCGATCCGCCGGAGACGCTTGAGGTGCTCGTCCTTCTGCTTGTGGTAGCCGTGTGTCGCTGCGTGGTGACCGTCGCCGTGGTCGGTGACCGGGGGGCCGGCCGCCTCGGTGGTCGTCATCGCGTCCTCCCGCTGTCCTGAAAGGGTCCGTATACCCCTCGTGGGTATATCGTAACGAATTGGGTGAGATCCGGGTGGGGCCCGTATTGATCGCGAAAGCCCATGGGCGACACTGGGACCCTGCCGGTTAGCTGTGGCCGGATGATGCACCTAGCATCAGCCTGACCCAATTCAAAGCACCCCGAGGACCCCACGTGCGATTTCGTCTGACCCCCAGGGAGACGAGCTTCTACGACATGTTCGCCGCGTCCGCGGACAACATCGTCACGGGCTCGAGGCTCCTGATGGAACTGCTCGGGGCGGACACGTCCGGCCGAGCAGAGATCGCCGAACGGATGCGGGCTGCGGAGCACGCCGGGGACGACGCGACCCACGCGATCTTCCACCAGCTGAACTCCTCGTTCATCACGCCCTTCGACCGCGAGGACATCTATGCCCTCGCATCGTCGCTCGACGACATCATGGACTTCATGGAGGAGGCCGTCGACCTGGTCGTCCTCTACAACGTCGAGGAACTGCCCAAGGGCGTCGAGCAGCAGGTCGAGGTGCTGGCCCGGGCGGCCGAGCTGACGGCCGAGGCGATGCCGCATCTGCGCACCATGGAGAACCTCACGGAGTACTGGATCGAGGTCAACCGGCTCGAGAACCAGGCCGACCAGATCCACCGCAAGCTCCTCGCCCACCTCTTCAACGGCAAGTACGACGCCATCGAGGTGCTCAAGCTGAAGCAGATCGTGGATGTGCTGGAAGAGGCCGCTGACGCCTTCGAGCATGTGGCGAACACTGTGGAGACCATCGCGGTCAAGGAGTCCTGAGCTTCGTGGACACCTTTGCGCTGGTCGTGACCATCGGGGTCGCGCTCTTCTTCACGTACACCAACGGCTTCCACGACTCCGCCAACGCGATCGCCACCTCGGTGTCCACCAGGGCGCTCACCCCCCGGGTGGCGCTGGCGATGGCCGCGGTGATGAACCTCGCCGGAGCCTTCCTCGGCAGCGGCGTGGCCAAGACCGTCAGCGAGGGCCTGATCGAGACGCCCAAGGGGTCCCAAGGTATGGGCATCCTCTTCGCGGCTCTCGTCGGCGCGATCGTCTGGAACCTGGTCACCTGGTACTTCGGCCTGCCGTCGTCGTCCTCTCATGCGCTGTTCGGCGGCATGGTGGGTGCGGCGCTGGCGGGCGGGACCGAGGTGATCTGGTCCGGGGTGCTCGACAAGGTCGTCATCCCCATGTTCATCTCGCCGGTCGTCGGTCTTTGTGTCGGCTATCTGGTGATGTGCGCGATCATGTGGATCTTCCGCAAGTCGAATCCGCACAAGACGAAGCGCGGTTTCCGTATCGCGCAGACGGTCTCCGCGGCGGGCATGGCCCTCGGCCACGGTCTCCAGGATGCGCAGAAGACCATGGGCATCGTGGTGATGGCCCTGGTCATCGCCGATGTCGAGGACTTCAAGGACCCGATCCCGGTGTGGGTGAAGCTCGCCTGTGCGGTGATGCTGTCGCTCGGTACGTACGCGGGTGGCTGGCGCATCATGCGCACGCTCGGCCGCAAGATCATCGAACTGGACCCGCCGCAGGGGTTCGCGGCGGAGACGACGGGGGCGTCGATCATGTTCGGTTCGGCGTTCCTGTTCCAGGCGCCGATCTCGACGACGCATGTGATCACCTCGGCGATCATGGGTGTCGGGGCGACCAAGCGGGTGAACGCGGTGCGCTGGGGTGTCGCGAAGAACATCGTGCTCGGGTGGTTCATCACGATGCCGGCGGCGGCGGTGGTTGCCGCACTGAGCTACGGGGTCGTGTACCTGATCTTCGCCTGACGGATCGTGCGTCGCAGGAAGGGGCGGGCCGGGGTAGTCCCCGGCGCCGCCCCTTCGTCGTCACCGGGCATCGTGACCAGGCACAGCAGCCGGCGGCGCAGCAGCCGACGGCACAGCGTCAACGGCACGGCGGTCACCTCTGCGCATCAACGACAAGCGGGCCCGCCCCTCTGGGAGAGAGGGGCGGGCCCTTCGCCTTGCGGTGGCACCGCCATGCAGCACCGCAGGACGTCTTTATGGGCGGCCGGTTGCGTCGGCGTACTCCCTGGGTGAACCCGTCACCCGCCGCAACCACCAGCGCCCCCTGGCCAGGCTCGGCACAGGACCGTCGGCGTGCGCCCCGGGTGAACCCACCACTGGCAGCGGCCACCAACGGCCTCTGCCCAGGCTCACCACGGGGCCGTCCATCATCCGAAGCGTCCCGAGATGTAGTCCTCGGTCGCCTGGACCGACGGGTTGGCGAAGATGCGCTCGGTCTCGTCGATTTCGATCAGCTTGCCGGGCTGGCCGACCGCGGACAGGTTGAAGAAGGCCGTACGGTCCGAGACGCGGGCCGCCTGCTGCATGTTGTGCGTCACGATGACGATCGTGAACCGCTCCTTCAGCTCGCCGATCAGGTCCTCGATCGCCAGCGTGGAGATCGGGTCCAGCGCCGAGCAGGGCTCGTCCATCAGCAGGACGTCGGGCTCGACCGCGATCGCGCGGGCGATGCACAGACGCTGCTGCTGACCACCGGACAGGCCGGAGCCGGGCTTGTTGAGGCGGTCCTTGACCTCGTTCCAGAGGTTCGCGCCCTTGAGGGACTTCTCGACGACATTCGCCAGCTCGTTCTTCTTGTACGAGCCGTTCAGACGCAGGCCCGCCGCGACGTTGTCGAAGATCGACATGGTCGGGAACGGGTTCGGGCGCTGGAAGACCATGCCGACCGTACGGCGCACGGCGACGGGGTCCACGCCCGACCCGTACAGGTTCTCGTCGTCCAGCAGCACCTTGCCCTCGACGCGGCCACCGGGAGTGACCTCGTGCATGCGGTTCAGGGTGCGCAGGAAGGTGGACTTTCCGCAGCCGGAGGGGCCGATGAAGGCCGTCACGGAGCGGGGCTCAACGGTCATCGAGATGTCCTCGATGGCCTTGTGGGTGCCGTAGTAGGCGGTCAGGCCGCTGACGTCGATTCGCTTGGCCATGTGAATCACTTCTTCTTTCGTGAGCCCCGCTCGGCGGAGCCGAATATCGAGGCCTTAGCGGCCGGTCTTCGGGGCCTTCCAGCGGGCGATGCCGCGGGCCACCAGATTGAGGATCATGACGAAGGCGATCAGGACCAGGGCGGCGGCCCAGGCGCGGTCGTACGACGCCTCGCTGCCGACCCGGTACTGCTCCCAGATGTAGTAGGGGAGCGAGGACTGGGCGCCTTCGAACGGGTTGCTGTTGATCAGCTGGGCGCCGAAGACGAGCAGCATGATCGGGGCGGTCTCACCGGCGATACGGGCGATCGCGAGCATCACACCGGTGGTGATGCCGCCGAGCGCGGTCGGGATGACCACCTTCAGGATCGTGCGGTACTTCGGCACACCGAGGGCCAGCGAGGCCTCGCGCAGCTCGTTCGGGACGAGCTTGAGCATCTCCTCGGTGGAGCGGACCACGACCGGGAGCATCAGGATCGCCAGGGCCAGCGCGCCCATCAGGCCGGACGGCTGCAGATCGAACATCAGCATGATCGACAGCAGGAAGAGGCCGGCGACGATCGACGGGATACCCGTCATGACGTCGACGAAGAAGGTGACGGCCTTGGCCAGCGTGCCCTTGCCGTACTCGACGAGGTAGATGGCGGTCAGCAGGCCGATCGGCACGGAGATCACGGTGGCGAGACCGACCTGCTCCAGGGTGCCGATGATCGCGTGGTAGATACCGCCACCGGGCTCGAAGCCGGGGACCCCGGCCATCGAGTGGCTGAGGAAGTACCCGTCGAGGGCCTTCACACCGCGGCTGACGGTGACCCAGATCAGCGAGAAGAGCGGGATCACGGCGAGGATGAAGCACACCCAGACGATGCTGGTGGCGAGCCGGTCCTTGGCCTGGCGCCTGTTCTCGACGGCGCTGGTGACCACGTACGAGATGACGACGAAGAGCAGGGCGGAGATCAGGCCCCACTGGACCTTGCTCTCCCAGCCGGCCACCATGCCGATGCCGACACCGAGGGCGGTTGCCACGACGGCGAAGAGGGGCTGGGAGCCGCGCGGGAGGGCACGGGAGCTGAGGCTGCTGGGGCGTCCCGGCCTCGGCGGCGTCTTCCTGTCCTGTATGGCTGCGTGGCTCATGCGTTGGCCCCCGAGTACTCCTTGCGGCGCGCGATGATCATGCGGGCCGCGCCGTTCACCAGCAGGGTGAGGATGAAGAGGACCAGACCGGAGGCGATCAGCGCGTCGCGTCCGAGTTCATTGGCCTCGTCGAACTTCGCGGCGATGTTCTGCGCGAAGGTTCCGCCGCCCGGGTTGAGCAGGTGGAGGGAGATCACGAAGCTCGGGGACAGGACGGTGGCGACGGCCATCGTCTCGCCGAGGGCACGGCCGAGGCCGAGCATCGAGGCGGAGATCACGCCGGAGCGGCCGAAGGGCAGCACCGACATGCGGATGACCTCCCAGCGGGTGGCGCCGAGCGCCAGGGCCGCTTCCTCGTTCATCCGGGGGACCTGGAGGAAGACCTCGCGGCTGACGCTGGTCACGATCGGCAGGATCATGATCGCCAGCAGCAGGCCGACGGTGAAGAGCGAGCGGGCGACGCCCACCTCGGTCTTCTCGAAGATGTAGGTCCAGCCGAAGAACTCGTCGAGCCAGAGGTTGAGGCCCTCGAGGTACGGGACCAGGAAGAGCGCGCCCCAGATGCCGTAGACGATCGACGGCACGGCGGCCAGGAGATCGACGACGTAGGCGATGGGAGCGGCGAGCTTGCGCGGCGCGTAGTGCGAGATGAACAGCGCGATGCCGACAGCGATCGGTACCGCGATCAGCATCGCGATGATCGAGCTGACGACCGTGCCGAAGAGGAGGACCGCGATGCCGAAGACCGGCGGGTTGCCCGCCGGGTTCCAGTCGAAGGTGGTGAGGAAGTTGCCCTCGTCCTTCGAGATGGCGAGCGTGGCGCGGTAGGTGAGGAACACGGCGATCGACGCCATGATCACCAGCAGCAGAATGCCCGAGCCGCGGGACAGGCCGAGGAAGACCTTGTCGCCCGCGCGGCCCGTGGAGGTGGCTCGTCTGGTGACCGGCGGAGCCGGTGTCGGAGGCAGAGAGTCTGTGGGTGTTGTGGAAGCCATGATCTTTCCGGTCTGGGGTGGGGGAGCGGAGCGGCTCCCCTGGCGGCGGTGCACCGGAGGGTGGCCGGCGGGGGCAAGGCCCCCGCCGGCCGACTGTGTTACTTCAGGCCCGCGACGGTCTCGCGGACCTTGGCGTTGATCTCGGCCGGGATCGGGGCGTAGCCGGCTTCCGTCAGGACCTTCTGGCCCTCGTCGGAGGCCGTGTAGGTCAGGAAGGACTTGACGGTGCCGAGGGTGTCGGCCTTGTTGCCGCTGTCGCAGACGACCTCGTAGGTCACCAGGACGATCGGGTAGGCGCCATCGGCCTTGGTGGCGTAGTCGAGGTCCAGGGCCAGGTCCTTGCCGGTGCCCTTGACCTTGGCGGCGGCGATGGCCTTGGAGGCGTTCTCCGACGTGGCCTCGACCGGGGCGGCAGCACCGGTGGCGATGTTCACGGTCGGGATGGACTGCGAGGTCGCGTAGGAGAGCTCGAAGTAGCCGATGGAGCCTTCGGCCTGCTTGACCTGGGCGGCGACGCCCGCGGAGCCGGACGCGGCCTGGCCACCCGGGGCCGGCCACTTCTTCTCGGGCTCGTACGGCCAGTCCTTCGCGGCGGTGGCGGCGAGGTACTTACCGAGGTTCTGGGTGGTGCCGGAGTCCTCGGAGCGGTGGAAGGCCTGGATCGCGGTGTCCGGGAGCTTGGTGCCCTCGTTCAGCGCGGCGATCGCCGGGTCGTTCCACTTCTTGATCTTGTTGTTGAAGATCTTGGCGAGGGTGGCGGCGTCCAGGTTCAGCTTGTCCACGCCCGGCACGTTGTAGCCGATGGCGATGGGGCCGCCGACCATGGGCAGGTTGATGCCCTGGCCGGTCTTGCAGATCTTCTTGGACTCCTCGACCTCTTCGGGCTTGAGCGCCGAGTCGGAGCCCGCGAAGCCGACGGTGCCCTGGTTGAAGGCGACGATGCCCTCACCGGAGGACGAGGCCTTGTAGTTGACCTCCACGCCGGTGCAGGCGGCCATGTAGTTCTTGACCCAGAGGTCCATGGCGTTCTTCTGTGCGCTGGAACCGGACGCGAGCAGCTTGCCCTTGGCGTCGTCGCACTTGATGTTCGAGGAGGCCTTGGACGTCTCGCCGCTGCCAGGCTTGGTGTTGTCGTCCGAACCACACGCCGTGAGGACCAGGGCGCCGGACACGGCCAGGGCACCGAGCGCGGTGGCGCGAAGCCCGTTCTTGCGCTGAAGCTTCACTTTTCGGGTGTTCCTTCCAGTTGCCGCCTGACTCTGAACGTTCTATGGCGGCGTGCGTCGGGGTGGGGGGACCAGCACTGTGCCGGTCACCGTGTAAGGCCGAAATTAGGCAGATCAGGTGACGCGACCAACGGGAGAGAGTGAACGGCAGGTGAACCATGCAGGGCGGCCTGGTGCTCGATTCAGTGTTCACCTGTTCGGCCGAGCGCGCGCGACGGGCGTGTGGCGCCGAGAGACCGCTGAGGGGCTCTTCGGAGGGAGCAGGGGGCGGCGTCGGATGCGCAGTGCGTCATCCCTGCTCAAGCTACGTGCAGTGCCTCGAGGAGCGCGTCGAGAAGAGTGCGGTCGCGGGGCTGGGTGAGACGGTTGCGGGCCGCGGCCGGGGGCAGCCAGATGATGCTGTCGACCTCGTTGCCCGGGGTGAAGCCGCCTGTCGTGGCCTCTGCGGCCCAGTACATGACCTGCTTCGGGCGGCCGCCTGCGACATAGCGTGCGGTGGGCAGGCGGGGACCGATCAGGCAGTGGTGACCGGTCTCCTCCAGCACCTCGCGCCGTGCCGCGGAGCGCTCGTCCTCCCCGCGCTTGAGCTTGCCCTTGGGGAAGGACCAGTCGTCGTACTTCGGACGGTGCACGAGACAGATCTCCACGCCGCCGTCCCCGTAGGGCGACCGGCGCCACAGCGCGCAGCCCGCGGCGAGGACGGGGTCGCCGTCCGTCACGGGGCCGACACCGCCGTGGCGTGCCGCCACTCCTGCTGGAAGGCGAAGCGGGCGGCCTCGACCTCGTGCCGCTGGTCGGCGTGAAGCACCCCGAGGGCGTAGGCCGTTGCCGGCGCGATTCGGGGAGTGCGGGCGGCTGCCGCCGCGGCCGCTGCAGCCTCGGCGGCGTCCCGGTGCCGGTCCAGGACCCGTCCGGCGTGCCGGAGCACCTGGTCCGCGCCGGGGTACAGCACCTCCTGTGCGTAACGATGCAGGCGCAGCAGCCGCCGGACCTCGTGCCAGGGCGCGTCCTGCTCGTCGCCGGCGGTGGCCAGGCCGTTCATCAGGGCGTCCGCGTTGTACGGATGGGCGGCGCGGCCCAGTGGCAGCGCCGCGACGGCCTCCAGCAGCCGCTGCTCGGCGGTCTCGGCCTGGGGCACGAGCGTCTCGGCGGCCGTGCGCTCGGCGGCCGGGGCGAGGGGGAGCTCGGAGGCCAGTACGGCGACGGCGTCCGCGACGGCGTGGAACCGGGACGACCCGAGCGTCTGGAGCGCGGCGGAGTGGGCCCGGGTCCGGGCGAGCGTGAGCTGCCGCTCCAGCAGCGCCCCGGCCCGCGCGGCACCGACCGCCAGCGTTCCGGTGGCGCGCCTGGCTTCGGCGGTGGCGCCTGCGCCGTGCGCGGCTGCGACGGGAGCCGGGGCCGCGGCACGGGCCGGGCGGACGGCGGCGTCAGGTACGTCGAGCCCGAGCGATCCGGCCGACCGGGCGGCGCCGACGGAACCGGCGGGCACGGTCCGCCGGGCCACGGGTTCGCCGGGATTCCGGGGGGTCCGCTCCGCGCCGCTCACGCCGCCGGCCTCCGCACCGGCGGCGTGAGCGGACGTCTGCGCGGGGGCCTGGGCAGCGGCCGCACCAAGGACGCCGCCCGTCGCCGCCGGGCCACGGTCTGCGGCGGCCGGGCCGGCCTGGTTCGCGGAGCCGTCGGCGCTGCCGGGATCGGCCAGGTGGTCGGCACCCGCCCGGCCGCCTGGTCCGTGCGGGTCTGCGTCGTCGTCCGCGCTGCCGGGGGCGGCTTCGGACACGTGGCCGGATTTCGCAGCGTCGTCGGCGTTGCCGGTGCCGCCGGTGCCGGATGGGCGGCCGGCCGTGGCGGAGCTGCCACGGCGGCTGCCGCCCGGCGCGGGCAACGGCAGTCGTGCCGGGGGCAGCGGGGCGGTGCCCGACAGGCGGGAGAGGGCCGCCAGCAGGCGGTCCAGGCGCGAGGTGCAGGCGTGTTCGTGGGCCAGCGTCGCCGACAGCCACCCCAGTTCCGTGCGCAGGCCGTCCGCCCAGGCCCCGTCCAGCAGCGGCCGGAACGTGTGCAGCGTGCCGCTGATGCGGCGCGACGAGTGGCGCAGCGCATGCGCCGCCCCGGCGACGACCTGCGTGTCGGCGCCGCCCTCGCTGTGCAGCCGCAGGCTGCGCAGGAAGTCGGCCGCCTGCGCATGGAGGTATCGGGCCACCACGTCGCCCGCCGTGACCTCGGCGGTGGTCGTGGTGTCCCGCCGGGAAAGTTCAGGGCTGTGCACGCCGGCGCCTCCGGGCGTCTATGAGCATCTCCTGTACGTGCCGCAGCGGCTGGCCGTCGGAGTCCGTGGCATGCCGTGTCCACTCGCCGTCCGGACCGAGGTGCCAGGAGGACGTGCTGTCGGACATACCGGTCTCCAGCATCCGGCTGAGGGCCGCGCGGTGGGCCGGGTCGGTGACCCGTACCAGTGCCTCGATCCGGCGATCGAGGTTTCGGTGCATCATGTCGGCGCTGCCGAACCACACCTCGGGCTCGCCGCCGTTGCCGAAGGCGAAGATCCGGGAGTGTTCCAGGAAGCGGCCGAGGATCGAGCGCACCCGGACGTTCTCCGAGAGGTCCGCAACGCCGGGGCGTATCGCGCAGATTCCGCGCACCCATATGTCGACGGGCACGCCCGCCATGGCCGCCCGGTAGCAGGCGTCGATGACCGCCTCGTCCACCATCGAGTTGACCTTGATGCGGACGTAGGCGGGGCGGCCGGCCCGGTGGTGGACGGCCTCTTTGTTGATCCGCGACACCAGGCCGTCGCGCAGGGACTTGGGGGCGACCAGCAGTCGCCGGTAGGTCTCGCGGCGCGAGTAGCCGGAGAGCCGGTTGAACAGGTCCGAGAGGTCCGCGCCGACCTGCGGGTCAGCGGTCAGCAGGCCCAGGTCCTCGTACAGCCGGGCGGTCTTCGGGTGGTAGTTGCCGGTGCCGACGTGCGAGTAGCGCCGCAGGATCTCGCCCTCCTGGCGGACCACCAGCGACAGCTTGCAGTGGGTCTTCAGGCCCACCAGCCCGTACACGACATGGCAGCCGGACTCCTCCAGCTTGCGTGCCCACTTGATGTTGGCCTGCTCGTCGAAGCGGGCCTTGATCTCGACGAGGACGAGGACCTGCTTGCCGGACTCGGCGGCGTCGATCAGTGCGTCGACGATCGGGGAGTCGCCGGAGGTGCGGTAGAGCGTCTGCTTGATCGCGAGCACGTCCGGGTCGGCCGCGGCCTGCTCCAGGAAGGCCTGCACCGATGTGGAGAACGAGTCGTACGGGTGGTGGAGCAGCACGTCCCGTTCGCGCAGCGCCATGAAGATGTCGGGCGCCGACGCGGACTCGACCTCGGAGAGGTCCCGGTGGGTGCCGGCCACGTACTTCGGGTACTTCAGCTCGGGCCGGTCCAGCGCGGAGATCCCGAACAGTCCGGTCAGGTCGAGCGGCCCGGGCAGTGGGTACACCTCGGCGTCGGAGACCTTCAGCTCGCGCACCAGCAGGTCGAGGACGTACGGGTCGATGGACTCCTCGACCTCCAGGCGCACCGGCGGCCCGAAGCGGCGCCGCATGAGCTCCTTCTCCAGGGCCTTGAGGAGGTTCTCGGCGTCGTCCTCCTCCACCTCCAGGTCCTCGTTCCGGGTCACCCGGAACATGTGGTGCGCCAGTACCTCCATCCCGGGGAACAGCTCCTCCAGGTGGGCGGCGATGACGTCCTCGAGGGGGACGTAGCGCTGCGGGGACGCCTCCAGGAACCGCGAGAGCAGCGGTGGCACCTTGACCCGCGCGAAGTGGCGGTGGCCGCTGACCGGGTTGCGCACGACGACCGCGAGGTTCAGCGACAGACCCGAGATGTACGGGAAGGGGTGTGCGGGGTCGACGGCGAGCGGCGTGAGGACCGGGAAGATCTGCTGGCGGAAGAGCGTGAAGAGGCGCGCCTGCTCCTTCTCGGTGAGTTCCGGCCAGCGGATGACATGGATGCCTTCCTCGGCGAGCGCCGGTGCCACGTCCTGCTGGTAGCAGGCGGCGTGCCGGGCCATGAGCTCGCGGGAGCGGGTCCAGATCAGGTCGAGGACCTCGCGGGGCTGGAGACCGGAGGCGGAGCGGGTGGCGACGCCGGTGGCGATACGGCGCTTGAGGCCTGCCACCCGGACCATGAAGAACTCGTCCAGGTTGGAGGCGAAGATCGCGAGGAAGTTGGCGCGCTCGAGCAGCGGCGTCGCCGGGTCCTCCGCGAGCTCCAGCACACGCTCGTTGAACGCGAGCCAGCTGCGCTCGCGGTCCAGGAACCTGCCCGACGGCAGCTCCGGCGTCTTCGGCTCGCGCTCCTCGTCGTATGCGTCGAGGGAGTCGATGTCGGGCTCGAGATCGGACACCGTGGCGGAGGTGGTGTGCCGTCGGTGTGCGGCTATGGAACCGACGGACGACGTGGGGTGCTGGACCGGTACCTCGGCGGGCTGCTGGCTCATAAACCCATTCTTCCGCGCCGAAGGCAGGACGGGCGCGTCGGAGGTGGCCGGGCCGAGGGGATCTTTGCCGTTCGGGGAGGCGGGCACAGCGGGCTGCATTGCCTGAGGGTCGCAAGGTCGTCTGAATGCCCGGTAACAACGACATGACGTGAGGGAAAGCGGGGCAGGGCTCCCGGGCGTCGGAATCCGGGGGCCCTGCGTCCGTGCATACGAAAGTCGGCGTATACGAAAGCCGGCCGCTTGCCGCGGCGCGTCAGCCGTGGCGGCGGCGCAGCACCACGAACGCCGCGGTGGTCAGCGCAGCGGTGAGCGTGAGGACGATACCGGTCTCGACGAGCTGGAGCGGCCAGAAGTGCGAGGGCGGATGGCCGCCGTTGTCCACGCTCCATGCGCTCATGGGGTCGCCGGCCGTGACACGGTCCAAGATCGGCGACTCCAAGATCGGCCACAGTCGCTCGCGGTAGCGGTCGCCGAGGGCGTTGAGGACGATGGTGGTGAGGAGGGCGAGCCCGGCGGCGGGCAGGGCGCGGCGCAGCAGCAGGCCCGCAAGAGCGCCCGTGGCCAGTCCGCACAGTGCGTACGCGAGGCTGACGGGTCCGAGCGCGCGGAACACGTCGTCGTAGTACCACTCGTCGGTCAGGGCGGGGGTGCCGGAGCGGCGCGCCCAGCGGTACAGCAGCGACAGCAGCGCCGTGCCCGTGGCGATCAGCAGGGCGGGGAGCAGGAGTTTCGCGGCGAGCCAGCGAGCCAGCGGGCCGGGGTGACGGACTGGGTCCAGGCCAGGGCGGCGGTGCCGCGCTCCAGCTCGCGGACGATCAGCACCCCGCCCGCGTACACGGCGACGGCGAACGGGAGCCAGGCGATCAGCGTGGAGGCCAGGCTCATGTGCCCGGAGTATTCGAACGCGACGGACGAGTAGGCCTGCTCCTCGCAAGAGAGGGGCCGGTGTCCATCCCCACCGGCCCCTGCGTCTGGTTGCTCCTGAGCCGTCACGATTCCGTGCGGTACATCAGATCCACTTCGTGGGTGACGAAGCCCATGCCCTCGTACACCCGCAGCGCCGCCGCGTTGTCCGCGTCGACATAGAGCATCGCGGTCGGCACGCCCTGCGCGGCGAGGTGCCGCAGACCGGTCGCGGTCAGTGCCGTGCCGAGGCCGGTGCCCTGTGCGTCCGGGCGGACGCCGACCACGTAGACCTCGCCGAGCTGCTCCTCGGCGTGCACCTTCGTCCAGTGGAAGCCGACGATCTCGCCGGCCACCTCGGCGAGGAAGAACCCCTTCGGGTCGAACCACGGTTCGGCCTTGCGGTCGTCGAGATCCCGCTGGACCAGGGACCCCTGTTCGGGGTGGTGGGCGAAGGCGGCGGCGTTCACCGCGAGCCAGGCGGCGTCGTCCTCGCCGGGCACGAACGTGCGTACGCTCACCCCGGCCGGATACACCGGCTCGGGAACGCTGCCGATCTCCAACGGACGCCGCAGCTGGCGCAGTTCCCGGAAGAGGGTGAGCCCGAGCACCTGGGCCAGATGCCGGGCGGCGGACTTGCCGCCATGAGCCCACACCCGCAGCCGCTTGCCCGACGCCCCCAGCAGCGCGGTGCCGAGCGCCCGCCCGTGCCCGCGCCCGCGGTGCCCGGGATGGACGACCAGTTCGGCGGCCGGCGCCTCGACCGGGTCCGTGTCCTCGAGCTGGGCGTACCCGACGAGCACGCCGTCGACCGTGAGCAGGAAGTGCTGTACGCCCTCCCGCTTCCCACCGCGCATCTGCAGCCGCCCCTGCTCGGAGACGGCCTGCATGCCGTCGGACCGTGCAGCGTCGGCAAGCAGCCCGAGCACGGCCTGGGCCTGCTGGGGGCTGAGCTCGTCGTGGGCCTGGATCTGCCGGCCGGGCTCCGGAATCACTGCGTCGATCGTCATGGAATCGAGGGTACGGCGGGGGTGGCTGCGGCGGGATCTCCGAGTGCTGCGTTTGACGGGCTCCCGTTCACCGTGGCGCGTTGGCGTGCCGTCCGCCGCCGTTCCCCCATGTGGGTGAAGCGCGGGGGACGGCCCGCCGGCGAAAGATGGCAACCAGGTCGTAACCCTCATCCCCCTGTCGCGCTACGCGCGTTGACTCTAGGCTGCCGCTCGACGTACACAACACGCTGGAACTGACAAGGGGACAGATGTCAGCGACACCACACAATCACCGCGCGACCAAGCGGAACCGGCGCCTGCTCGCCGCCGCTGCCGGGTTCGCCACCGTCGGCGCGCTCGTCGCCGCGATGCCGGCCGGGGCGGCGGACGGGGACCGTCACAGCAGTCGGCACCACTGGACGCGCACCGTCGATGTGCAGCTGCTCTCCTTCAACGACCTGCACGGCAACCTCCAGCCGCCCGCCGGTTCGGCCGGGCGGGTCACCCACAAGCACGAGGACGGCACCACCACCACGATCGACGCGGGCGGCGCCGAGTACCTCGCGACCCACCTGCGCCAGGCACGTGAGGGCAAGCGGTACTCGATCACCGCCGCGGCCGGCGACATGGTCGGCGCCTCGCCGCTGCTTTCCGGACTCTTCCACGACGAGCCGACGATCGAGGCGCTCAACAAGCTCGACCTCGACGTCACCTCCGTGGGCAACCACGAGTTCGACGAGGGTGCCAAGGAGCTCGCCCGCATCCAGAACGGCGGCTGCCACCCGACCGAGGGCTGCTACGAGAAGAAGGCGAACGGCAAGCCCAAGACGTTCAAGGGCGCGGACTTCCCGTTCCTCACCTCCAACGTGACGAACGCCAAGAGCGGCAAGCCGCTGCTCGACCCGTACTTCATCTGGGAGAAGAACGGGGTGAAGATCGGCTTCGTCGGCGTCACCCTGGAGGGCACGCCGGACATCGTCTCCGCCGAGGGCGTCAAGGGCCTCAAGTTCGGTGACGAGGTCGAGACGATCAACAAGTACACGAAGATCCTGGAGCGCAAGGGCGTCAGGTCGATCGTCGCCCTGATCCACGAGGGCGGCGCGCCGGCCTCGCCCGCGTACAACTACAACTGCGACAGCCCCGGTCCGGGCGACGGTATCTCCGGTCCGATCGCCGACATCGCCAAGAACGTCAGCCCGCAGGTCGACGCACTTGTCACCGGCCACACCCACCAGGCGTACGCGTGCACCATCCCGGACCCGTCCGGGAAGCCGCGCACCGTCACCTCGGCCGCTTCGTTCGGCAAGCTGTACACCGACACGACGCTCACGTACGACCGTCGCACCCGCGACATCGTGCGGACGTCCGTCGCCTCCGCCAACCACGTCGTCACGCGTGACGTGCCGAAGGCCGAGGACATGACGCAGCTCATCGACCGCTGGAACACGCTCGCCGCGCCGATCGCGAGCCGGCCCGTCGGCTACATCGCCGGTGACATCGAGAACTCCGTCGAGGCGCCCGAGAAGCCGATCGGCAACCTGATCGCGGACGCGCAGCTGGAGGGCATGGCGCCCGCCGACAAGGGGGGCGCGCAGCTCGCCCTCATGAACCCGGGCGGTATCCGCGCGGGCCTGGTCCACAAGGCGTCCGGCAGTGAGGGCGACGGTGTCGTGACGTACGGCGAGGCCTTCACCGTCCAGCCGTTCACCAACATGATGACGGCCGTCGACCTGACCGGCGCGCAGCTGATCACCGTGCTCCAGCAGCAGGTCAGCGGTTCTAACCAGGCGGCCCCGAAGATCCTCCAGGTGTCGAAGGGCTTCACGTACACCCTCGACATGACGAAGACCGGTGCCGACCGGATCGTCGTGGACTCGGTGAAGCTGAACGGCGAGGCGATCGACCCGGCGAAGACCTACCGGGTCGCGATGAACGAGTTCCTGGCCGGTGGCGGCGATGGCTTCACCGTGCTGAAGGAGCACAAGAACAAGCTGGTGGGCGGGTCCGACCTGGACATCCTCACCGCTTACTTCGCCGCCCACTCGAGCGCGGCCACCCCGCTCGCGCCGCCGGCGACGGGCCGGATCACGGTCGTGAAGTAGCAGGCGCAGTCCGAGTACGAGGGGCGGCGGGCCGATGGCCCGCCGCCCCTCAGCCGTTCCGGTCGGACGCGGTGAGGAACTCCCGCAACGCCAGAGCCCCTCCGGTCTGTTTCCTGCCGGCCGGACATCAGGGGCGTACGGACTCTGGTGAGACTTGACGTGGCCCCGTCATACTCCGGGCTCATGGACCGACGGAGATTTCTCACCGGGGCCGCAGCCGTATCGGCCGCCGCCCTCATCGGCGCCCCCCACGCCGCCGCCGCGCCAGGCCGCACCCTGTCCGTTCAGGACTGGATGGCCGGCGCCGCCGACTCGACACCCCTGCAACGGCTCACCGTCCCGGGCACCCATGACTCGGGTGCGCGCTTCGGCGGCCTGTGGGTGGCCTGCCAGAACACCACCATCGCCGACCAGTTGAACAGCGGCATCCGGTTCCTGGACATACGGTGCCGTGTCACCGGCGGCTCGTTCGCCATCCACCACGCCGCCTTCTACCAGAACCTGATGTTCGGCGACGTGCTCGTCGCCTGCCGCGACTTCCTCGCCGCCCACCCCTCCGAGACCGTCCTGATGCGGGTGAAGCAGGAGTACTCGGAGGAGAGTGACGCCACCTTCCGGGCCGTCTTCGACGACTACCTCGACAACCGGGGCTGGCGCCCGCTGTTCCGGATCGGCGACGGGATCCCCACGCTCGGCGAGGCACGCGGCAGGGTCGTGCTGCTCGGCGACAACGGCGGGCTGCCCGGCGTCCGGTACGGGGACGGCTCGCTCTTCGACATCCAGGACGACTGGAACGCCGCCCCGAATGCCAAGTACCCCAAGATCGAGGCGCACTTCCGCAAGGCCGTCCAGCAGCCCGGGAAGCTGTTCATCAACTACGTCAGCACGTCGGCGTATCTGCCGCCCCGCTGGAACTCCGACAACCTCAACCCCCGGGTCCACTCCTTCGTCAACGGCTCCGAGGCGAGCGGCTGGCGCGGGCTCGGGATCGTGCCGCTCGACTTCCCGAACACCCGCGCCGGCCTGGTCGACTCACTCATCCGGCACAACGGATGACACGGGGGATCAGAGGTCGTCGCAGATACCGCGGGCCTTGTCGAGGTCCTTCTTCACCTCGGCGTTGAACTCCCCCTCCGACGCGTAGTGGAGGCGCGTCCGGCTGATGGCGTCCGCGAGCGGCTTGTACTCCGAGTCGCCCGCGGCCGCCGCCGCGGAGAGGTCGAAGGCGCCGGCGAACCGGTAGAGCGCCATGTCGCCCTTCTTGCCCCCGGCCGTGTAATCCGCCTCCTCGAAGTTCGCAAGGGCGTTGCACGCTCCCTGGGCATCGGACGCCGGCCCGGACCCGCCGCCGCCGAAGAGCGCCCAGGCCGCGCCCGTTGCCCCGCCGCCCACCAGCAGTCCGATCGCCAGCGCCGCGACCAGCGGGCCGGTGCGACGACGGGGCGACGCGGGAGCAGGCGGTCCGGGCGGGGGCGGTGGGAAGGGCGCGGAGTAAGGCTGCTGTGGCTGCATCCCCCGAAGGTAGTGCGGCCGATGTCCGGTTGTCAGGGCCGAGTCACACAGAGCACGGGGTGACGACCAGTTCCGCCCCGCCGAACCCCGCCCGCATCCGGCGGTCGTGCGTGACGACCACCACCGTGCCCGCGTACGCCGCCAGCGCCGCCTCCAGCTCCTCCACCAGCGCCGGAGCGAGGTGGTTCGTGGGTTCGTCGAGCAGCAGCAGGTCGATCGGTTCGCCGACCAGGCGGGCCAGTTCGAGCCTGCGCCGCTGACCGGTGGACAGCGTCCGCAGCGGCCTGGCGAGATCCCGTGTCCGCAGCAGACCCGTTGCCAGCAGGGAGTCCGCACGCTCCTCGCCGTACGCCTGGAGTGCCGTACGGCCGTCCAGGTCGGCTGGGTCCGTGCTCTGGCGCAGCATTCCGACCCGGTCGGGGCGGTGGACCGTGCCCGTGGACGGCGTCAGCTCCCCTGCCAGCACCTGGAGCAGGGTGGACTTGCCCGCGCCGTTCGGTCCGGTGACCAGCAGCCGCCCGCCGGGCTCGACGCACAGCGTGTCGAGCGCGAGCCGGCCCGGGACCCGTACGCCCGACAGCTCGACAACGCCCGCCGGCTCGCCCTCGATGCGGCCCGTGAAACGCAGCGGTTCGGGGGGCGGTGGCACAGGGTGCTCGGTCAGCCGGTGCAGCCGTTCGCGTGCGTTGCGGATACGGCTCATCGCCCCGTGGGCCCGGGAACGTGCCCGGAACGCGCCCGCTCCGCTGAACGCGGCCGGGGCCTTGCGCGGGATCGCCGACAGCCGGCCGATGTTCGACTCGGCGAGTGCCGAGTGGCGGGCCACGTCCAGGCGCCATTCCTCGTACTCCCGCACCCAGCGGGCACGGGCCGCGGCCTTGGCGGTGAGGAATCCGGCGTAGCCGTTGCCGTAGCGGTGCACGGCCCTGCGATCGTGGTCCACCTCCAGAACGGTCGAGGTGACACGGTCGAGAAAGGTGCGGTCGTGGGTGACCGCGACCACTGTCCCGCGGTGCGTGCGCAGGTGCTCCTCCAGCCAGCCGACGGCCTCGTCGTCGAGGTCGTTGGTGGGCTCGTCGAGCAGCAGCAGTTCGGGCGCGGACGCGAGGGTCGCCGCCAGCGCGAGCCGGGAGCGCTGACCGCCGGAGAGAGTGCCCAGCGGCCGTCCGGGATCGAGCGCCTCGCGTTCGCCGAGCCTGTGCAGGGTGACCGCGACCCGCCGGTCGGCGTCATGGCCGCCGCGCGCCTCGAACTCGGCGATCAGCCGGGCGTACTCCTCGAACCCCGTCTCGTCCGTGCGGTGCAGGCCGGCCTCCGCGGCGTGGATGCGCCGTTGCAGCGAGCGCAGGCCCGCGAGTGCGAGATCGACGGCGTCGCGGACGAGTGCGGTGCCGGGGAGGCCGAGGGTCTGGGCGAGATGGCCGATGCCGCCGGGGGCGGTGACGGTGACCGTGCCGTTGTCGGGCTGCTCCTGGCCTGCGATGAGGCGCAGCAGCGTGGACTTGCCGGAGCCGTTGTCGCCGATGACGCCGGCCTTTTCGCCGGGGCGGACGGTGAGGGAGACACGGTCGAGGACGACGTGGTCGTCGTAGCGCTTGGTGACGTCGGTCAGCGCGAGCTGGGAGGTGGCGGGTGCGGCGACTGGGAACAAGGGCGGTGCCTTCCGTTGACGACAGGATACGAGACGAACCGTTCCGTCTCGTACTCACGATAACACCGTCCACCGACCGATGCAAGACGCTCCGTCTCGTGAGGTTGCGGCGAGTGGCGCTGCGGTCAGGAACTCGCCGGTGGCAAGGTCGCCGCGCCCGGCAGGCTGATCAGCGCGCACGTGCCTCCACCCGGTGCCGGTACGAGCCTGATCCGGCCACCCGCCTGCTGCACCGTACGGGCCACGATCGACAGCCCGAGACCCGAGCCCGGCAGTGCCCGCGCCGACGGCGAGCGCCAGAACCGCTCGAAGACATGCGGGAGTTCATCGGCAGGGATCCCCGGCCCGTGGTCGCGCACCGACAGCTCGCCGCCCCGCAGGGTCACCTCGACCACCCCACCCGGAGGCGAGAACTTGACCGCGTTGTCCATGACGTTGACCAGGGCGCGCTCCAGCGCAGCCTGTTCGGCCCGTACGTACCAGGGCTCCAGCTCCGTACGGAACACCAATTCGGGACCGCGCAGCCGGACCCGCTCCAGTGCCGCCTGGGCGACCTCGTGCAGCGCGACGACCAGAAGCTGCCCTCGTGCCGCGGCGTCCGGCCGGGACAGCTCCTGCAGATCCCCGATGAGCGAGGCCAGTTCGGTCATCTGCGCCTTCACCGAGGCCATCAGAGCCCGGCGGTCGTCGGGCGGTATCGCCCGGCCGGTCTCCTCGCTGCGTGCCAGCAGTTCGATGTTGGTGCGCAAGGAGGTGAGCGGGGTGCGCAGCTCGTGGCCGGCGTCGGCGATCAGCTGCTGCTGGAGGTGGCGCGAGGACGCCAGCGCGGCGGTCATCGCGTTGAACGAGCGGGACAGTCGCGCGATCTCGTCGTCGCCCTCGACCGGGATGCGCACACTCAGGTCCTCGGTCCGGGCCACATGCTCGACCGCGCCCGTCAGTTCGTCGACCGGGCGCAGCCCCGCGCGGGCGATCCAGGCGCCTGCGGCGCCCGCGCCGAGCACGCCGATGCCGGAGACGACGAGCATCAGCAGAGCCAGGTAGTTCAGGGTGCGTTCGGTATCGGTGAGGGGCAGGGCGAACATCACCGCGGTGTCCTCGACGACGGCGCCGCCCGGCCCGTCCACGACGGCCGGGCGCGTGAGCACCCGGACCGGGACCCCCTTGGTGTCCTCGGTGTTGCGGTACGACTCGACGGTCGGGTCCCCGGCGCGCGCCACCTGCCGGTCGCTGTCCTCGACCGGGATGATGCCGGCGGAGTCGGCGAAGACGCAGGGCTGCTTGTCGGTCGTCCGGGCGAGCTGGAAGTAGTAGAAGGAGACCGGCCTCGGGCCTCGGGCCTCGTCCGGCTGCGGCGGCTCGACCGGCTCACGGGGGCAGCTGCGCAGTGCCGCGACGATGTTGACGGCCTGCATCTGCGTGGCCCTGCTCACCGAGTGCAGCTTTGCGTCGACCTCGTCGTACAGCTTGTCGCGCACGATGAACCAGCACGCCGTGGACACCACCGCCACAGCGATCGCCACCGCCGTCGCCACCAGCAGCGCCAGCCGGGACCGCAGGGGCAGCGCCCGGAATCTGCTGATCACTCGGAAGACCCCTCCCGCAACGCGTAACCCACGCCCCGCACCGTGTGGACCAGCCGCGGCTCGCCGCCCGCCTCCGTCTTGCGCCGCAGGTACATGACGTACACATCAAGGGAGTTGGAGCTCGGCTCGAAGTCGAAGCCCCACACGGCCTTCAGGATCTGCTCACGGGTGAGCACCTGGCGAGGATGGGCGAGGAACAGCTCCAGCAAGGTGAATTCCGTACGCGTCAGCTCGACGCCGCGCTCGCCGCGGGTGACCTCGCGGGTCGCCAGGTCCATCCGCAGATCCGCGAACGTCAGGACGTCCTCCTCGGCGGGCGCGGGACCGGCTGCCGCCGCGTAGGAGCTGCGCCGCAGCAGCGCCCGGACACGGGCGAACAGCTCGTCCAGCTCGAACGGCTTGACCAGGTAGTCGTCGGCGCCCGCGTCCAGGCCCGTGACACGGTCGCCGACCGTGTCACGGGCGGTCAGCATCAGGATCGGTACGCGCGAGCCCGCGGAGCGCAGCCGGCGGGCGGCGGTCAGGCCGTCCATCCGCGGCATCTGGATGTCGAGCACGATCAGATCGGGCGCACACTCCGCCGCCCGGGCGAGCGCGTCGAAGCCGTCGACGGCGACCTCGGTGGCGTACCCCTCGAAGGCGAGCGACCGCTGGAGCGCCTCACGCACGGCGGGTTCGTCGTCGACGATCAGGATGCGCTCGCGGTCGCTCTCGGGGGAGGTGGTCATGGCGCCAAGCCTTGCACGTCGTCACGCGCCCGAACCGGAACGCAGGCTGTCCAGGTCCGCCTTGACGGTGTCGACGGGGATGGCGAAGCCGAGGCCCACGCTGCCCGCCGTGGAACCCGTGGCGGAAGAGGGCGAGTACATGGCCGAGTTGATGCCGATGATCTCGCCGTTCATGTTGATCAGCGCACCGCCGGAGTTACCGGGGTTGAGGGAGGCGTCGGTCTGGATCGCCTTGTACGTGGTCGTGGAGTCGCCGGTGTCGCCGTTGAACTGCTGCCCGCCGAATTCGAAGGGCCAGCCGTCGCGCGGGTCCTGCTCCTGCCCCTGCCGCTGGTCCTGGTCCTTGGCCACCGTGACATCCCGGTCGAGCGCGGACACGATGCCGCTGGTGACGGTGCCGGTCAGGCCCTCGGGAGAGCCGATCGCGACGACCTCGTCGCCGACCCTGACCTTGTCGGAGTCACCGAGCGTCGCGGCCGGCAGCCCCTTCGCGCCGTTCAGCTTGATGAGGGCGAGGTCCTTGTCCGCGTCGGTGCCGATCGTCTCGGCGTCGTACGTCTTGCCGCTGCTGAGCCGGACCGTGATGGACGAGGCGCCGGCGATGACGTGGTTGTTGGTGATGATCTCGCCGTCCTTGGTGATGATCACGCCGGAGCCGGTGGACTTCCCGGAGGGCGAGGTGGCGTTGATCTCGACGATGCTCGGCGAAACGGCCTCGGCGACACCGGCGACCGTGCCCTTGCTGCTCTGCGCCACGGTGGTGCCGGTCACCGAGGTGCCGCTGTCGGCAGGGCGGTCGCCGTAGTACTCGCCGACCAGCGCGGACACGCCGCCGCCGATGAGCGCGGCGGCGATGGCGACCGCGGCCATCAGCGCGACGGGCCGCTTGGCCCGGGCCCGGTGCACGGGGGCGGGAGCCGGGCTGTGGACCGGTCCGGGCTCATAGGGCGGAGGCGCCGGAAAACCGCCGCCCCCGTACTGCTGCCACTGGGTCCGTCCCTGCGCGTCATCTCCGCCGCTGCGGTAGTGGTCCGTCATGGAAGGAGTCTCGGGCGGGTCCATGAGAAAACTCTGAGTACGCCCTGAGAAGGGCCGCAGAACCCGTTATGCCCGTTTACGGTCCGGGGCCGGCGTACCCGGGGCAGGCGCGGTGGCCCCGTGGCCGGTGGGGGAGCCGCGCCCGCGGGGCGGGTCAGCCGCAGCCGCAGGAGCGGCGGATCACCAGGCCCGAAGGGAACTGCTTGACCCGCTCCCTGCGGGAACCCGCCACCCGCAGGCCGTCGTCCAGCACCAGGTCCACCGCCGCACGGGCCATGGCCGGCCGGTCCGACGAGATCGTCGTCAGCGGAGGATCGGTCAGCGCCGCCTCCTTGACGTCGTCGAAGCCCGCCACCGCCAGTTCGCCGGGAACGTCGATCCGCAGCTCGCGCGCCGCCCGCAGCACACCGAACGCCTGGTCGTCCGTGGAGCAGAAGATCGCCGGTGGCCGCTCGGGCCCCGACAGCAGCTTCAGCGCGACCTGGTACGCGTCGTACCGGTTGTACGGGGCCTGGAACAGCCGTCCCTCGGTCGAGCGGCCCGACTCCAGCATCGCCCGGCGCCAGCCCTCGACGTGGTCCGCCACCGGGTCGCCGACCGCCGGGGTGTTGTCGACGCCGCCGAGACAGGCGACGTACTCATGACCGTGCTCCAGCAGATGGCGGGTGGCCAGCTGTGCACCGCCGATGTCGTCCGTCACGACCGCGACGTCGTCGATCGCCTCGGGCCGCTCGTGCAGCAGCACCACCCGGGCGTCCCACGCCTCGATCTCGGCCGCGGCCCGCTCGCTGGGCCCCTGGCTGACCAGGATCAGCCCGGAGACCCGCATGCCGAGGAAGGCCCGCAGATAGTGGACCTCGCGCTCGTCGCGGTAGTCGGAATTGCCGACCAGCACCATCTTTCCGCGCTCGGCCGCGGCCTGCTCGACCGCATGGGCCATCTCGGCGAAGAAGGGCTGCCGGGCGTCCGGCACGATCATGCCTATGAGGTCGGTACGCCGTGACGCCATCGCCTGGGCAACACGGTCCGGCCGGTAGCCCAGCTCCTTGATGGCGGCGAGTACCCGCTCGCGCGTGGCCGGGGCAACCGGCCTGGGTCCGTTGTTGATGACATAGCTCACGACGGCGGTCGAAGTACCCGCCAGTCGCGCCACGTCGTCCCGCGTCACCTTGGCCACGCGCGAAGTCTACGCGTGGTGACCTACCTCTGGGCAGGGCGTACGGCTGCTTCCGCCACCTCGAGGTCGTCCTCCGTACGGGCTATGGCTGCCGCGCCCTTCGCCTTGGCCTCCTCGGCCGCCCGTTCGACCTTCTCCGGCACCACGAAGCGGTAGCCCACGTTACGCACGGTGCCGATGAGCGACTCGTGTTCCGGACCGAGCTTGGCGCGCAGCCGCCGTACATGGACGTCGACGGTGCGCGTACCACCGAAGTAGTCGTAGCCCCAGACCTCCTGCAGCAGCTGCGCCCGGGTGAAGACCCGGCCGGGGTGCTGCGCGAGGTACTTCAGCAGCTCGAACTCCTTGAAGGTCAGGTCCAGGACCCGGCCCTTGAGCTTGGCGCTGTACGTGGCCTCGTCGACCGACAGATCGCCGTTGCGGATCTCCATCGGGGAGTCGTCCGAGATGATCGACTGGCGGCCCATCGCCAGCCGCAGCCGGGCCTCGACCTCGGCCGGGCCCGCGGTGTCGAGCAGTACGTCGTCGATGCCCCAGTCCGCGGTGACGGCCGCGAGGCCGCCCTCGGTGACCACCAGGATCAGCGGACAGCCGGGTCCGGTGGAGCGCAGCAGCTGGCACAGCGACCGCACCTGCGGAAGATCGCGCCGGCCGTCGACGAGGATGACGTCGGCACCCGGGGTGTCGACGAGAGCGGGGCCCTCGGCCGGGGCCACCCGCACGTTGTGCAGGAGCAGGCCGAGCGCGGGGAGCACCTCCGTCGACGGCTGGAGGGCATTGGTCAGGAGCAGCAGAGAGCTCATCGCGCCCCACCTGCCTGGAACGTGCTCGTGGTCCTGGTCGTCCTGGTCGTCCTGCTGTCGTCGTGCACGGATCGCTCGCCCATAACGTCGGTTCCTCCTCGGTCCCTTCGAGGACGTTCTGCGGCACTGCTTCGTACTGGAGACTCTCGCGCCCTGAGAGCCGTTTCCCGCCACGTTCACCCCCCTGTAACAACAGGTGGGAAAACACGAAAGGACCCGGGGGCTGCATTGCCCGGATCCTCTGTCGAGCAGAATAGCCCACATGGCTTCCGCGGCGGGGGGCCGATTTCACACTGTGGACGTATTCCCGATCACGTCCGGCCCCTGTCAGGCAACCCTTCATGCCTGCGGCGGGGTCGTGCTCGAGGCGCACCAAGAGCCCCGCCGGGCCGGTTCCGCGGACGCCGACGCCGTCGTCACCTTCTGTTTCCGTGCATACGGCCGATCGGGTGGCCGGATCCGGCCACCGCGCTCGCGCGACGCCGCCGGTGACCGCCGGCCCGTGCAAGCACCGCCGAGGCCGACGGCCGTGGGTGAGGCGGCTCCGTGGTCCCCGGTCGCGGCAGGGGGCGTACGGAAGCATGGATGGATGCACTCGGCGCGGTGAGCGCCCCCCACGCGGCACACTGATCGCGCATGACGCCCGGGCGCCTGTGCCCGTGCTTCCCGCTCCCGGCGCGTAGACCATCATGGAGGGCGGCGCGCACATGGACGAAAGGAGTGCCGCTATGGCAGCGGGCACGATCCGCTACTGGGCCGCGGCCAAGGCGGCGGCCGGAGTCGCGGAGGAGCCGTACACCGCAGGGACCCTCGCCGAGGCGCTCGACGCCGTGCGCGAGCGCCACCCGGGCGAGCTCCCGCGTGTACTCCAGCGGTGCTCGTTCCTGGTCGACGGTCACCCGGTCGGAACCCGTGGCCATGAGACCGTACGGCTGGCCGAGGGCGGCACGGTCGAGGTGCTCCCGCCGTTCGCAGGAGGGTGAACCGCACAGCATGAGCAGCGATCAGCAGTACCCGTACGGGCAGCACGATCAGCAGGAGCCCGCGCCGTATCCGTACCAGGAGCCGCACCAGGGCGCCTACCAGGACCCGTACCGGCAGGACCAGGGGCATCACCAGGATGCCCATCAGGCGCCGCAGACCCCGTACCAGGACCCCGCGGCGACGCAGACCTGGCAGGGGGACACCTGGGACACGCAGTACCAGCCGGTCGTCCAGGCCGCCCACCAGACGGGCACCCCGGCCGAGACGGCGTACGTGCCGCAGCACATGGCGTCGCACCCGCTGCCGCCCGAGGCCCCCGCGGCGTACGAGCCGCAGCAGCAACCACCGGCCCCGGCCGCCGGCCCTGACGGCTACAGCCCGCCCACCATCGGCGGCAACGCACGGATCACCGACGCCCAGCGGGCCCGCGCCGAAGGCCGCTCGCCGATCATCGCGCCGGGCATGCAGCCGGCCGGACTGACCGCTGCCCTGGGCCTGCTGCTCGCGGCCGGTGCCGCCGTCGGTCCGTACGCCCTGCTCGTCCCGCTCGTCCTGCTCCAGGCGGTCACCGCGGCCGGCTGGTTCCGGCTGAACGGCATGTGGCCCGCCCGGCAGGGCATCGCACTCGCCTTCGCGGGCGGTCTCGCGGCCGACGCCGCGCTGCTCGTCGTCGGCAAGGAGCATGCCCCCGCGGCGATCATCGGCGCGCTCGGTGTCTGGGTGCTGCTCACCCTGGTGCTGCAGCTGCGCAGCCACGCGGGCGCCGATGAGCGGATGTACGGGCTGATGGCGACCGTCGTGTCGGCGGCGCTCGCCATCCTCGCGACGGGGCATCTGGCCGCGGCGGGCGAGGCCGTGACCGTCGGCGCGGTCGCCGTCGCCGTGGCCGTGCTCGCCCGTGCGCTGCCGCTGCCGGGCGCCGGGTCCGTCGCGGTGTCGCTGCTGGCCGCGGCCGGCGGCGGTGTCGCGGCCGGCGCCCTGACCGGTATCGGCGCCGGCGGAGCGCTGCTCGGGCTCGCGGCCGGGGTGTGCGCGCTGATCGGTCTGCGGGTGGCGAGCTACGACTACCCGTCCCGCTTCGTCCATATGACGGCGGGCGTGGCGCTGCCGCTGACCGCGGCGGCTCCGGCCGTGTATCTGCTGGGCCGCGCGCTGGTCTGAATCACCCCTCGGGGTCCGCTGGTTGGAGCGAATCCCGCGATGTGCACGGAACGGATCCCGCAACGTGCACAAGCGGTCGCCGAGGAACCATCGGCGGCCGCTGTTCGTCGATCACTGAGCAGAAGCAGAAGGCGTCGTCCGGACTGATTCAGGCTCTCGGGCCTCCGGGTGCCTCAGACCAGGGTGGGGGACACCAACACATGCGTGCAGTGCGAATACTGCTGATCGTCGCGGTCGTGCTCGGCGGGCTCTTCGTCGCCGCGGACCGGCTCGCGGTCAACATGGCCGAATCGGAAGCGGCCGACAAGATCAGGAGCAGCCAGGGGCTGCCTTCCTCGCCGGACGTCTCCATCAAGGGCTTCCCCTTCCTCACGCAGGTGATGGGCAAGGAATTCGACGAGGTCGACGTCAGCCTTTCCGGAATTACCGCCTCCGCGGGCGGTCATTCGGTGAATGTGACCGAGGTCAAGGCCGAGCTGCTCGATGTGCGCATCGACAGCAGCTATTCGTCCGCCACCGCCGGCCGGGCCGACGGCTCCGCCCGGATCGCCTACGCCGACCTGACCAAGTCGGCACCGAAGGGCGCCACCGTGAGCTATGCGGGAGCGGAGCGGGCGGCCAAGGGCCAGGTCAAGCTCACGGGCCCGCTCAGCGAGCTGCTCGAGGGCGCGGGCGTCCCGGTGCCCGGGGCGGTGCAGGCGCTCATCGAGGGCCGCATGGTCTCCACGTACAGCACCGTCAGTCTCAAGGACGGCGGCACGGTGCAGTTGAAGGCCGAGTCGCTGCCGTCGCTGCCGGTGCCGGGCTTCGACGAGAAGCTGCGTGAGGCCGTCGACTACGACCTGAAGATCGAGGGGCTGCCGTCGAGCGTGAAGCTCGACAAGGTCGAGGCGACGGAGGACGGACTGCGGTTCACGGGGACGGGCAAGGACGTCTCGCTGGTCGGCTGACGGCCCCGGGCCCGTCCGAGGCCCGCGAAACAGGCGAAATGACCACCGGCCGCATGGTGAGACGGCAGTGTCCGGTGGGTAGAAGGGGACGAGGCGCACGTGGCCGCGCAGGCCGCAGCGGCGCGGCCCGCCTCCGTTTCGTATCGCATGGTGGATGATCGTGTCTCACAATACGACACGCCGGTGACATGTCCGCCGGGTCGTCCCTACGATCGGACCCATGAAGCAGCGACAGGCGGACCTCACGAAGCGGCGGGCAGTAGACCTGTGCCGCGTCGCCGCCATGCTCTGTCGCACTGCCTGAGCGGGAGCTCGGCTCCCTCCCTCTACGCCCCGGAAGGGGCGTGTGGGGACGCCCACCCGGCCCTTGTCACTGTCAGGGCCCACCCCCTGTGCCGGTTCACCGCACTGTTCGCGTACCCGCACACCCTCGCGCATCACCCGCCGCACACTGCCCCGGAGGAGAAAAGCATGAGCCGCAGCGAAGTCCTGGTAGACGCCGACTGGGTCGAGGCCCACATCGACGACCCGAAGGTCGCCATCGTCGAGGTCGACGAGGACACCTCTGCGTACGAGAAGAACCACATCACGAACGCGATCCGCATCGACTGGACCAAGGACCTCCAGGACCCGGTCCGCCGTGACTTCATCGACCAGGAGGGCTTCGAGAAGCTCCTGTCGGAGAAGGGCATCGCGAACGACACCACCGTCATCCTCTACGGCGGCAACAACAACTGGTTCGCCTCCTACGCCTTCTGGTACTTCAAGCTGTACGGCCACAGCGATGTCCGTCTCCTCGACGGCGGGCGCAAGAAGTGGGAGCTCGACTCCCGCGACCTGGTCGCCGAGGTGCCGACCCGTCCGGTCACCGAGTACAAGGCCAAGGCTCAGGACGCCTCCATCCGCGCCTTCCGCGATGACGTCGTCGCCGCGATCGGCAACCAGAACCTGGTCGACGTGCGCTCCCCCGACGAGTTCAGCGGCAAGCTGCTCGCCCCGGCGCACCTGCCGCAGGAGCAGTCGCAGCGCCCCGGCCACGTGCCGAGCGCCCGCAACATCCCGTGGTCGAAGAACGCCAACGACGACGGCACCTTCAAGTCGGACGACGAGCTCCGCGAGCTCTACGCCGGCGAGCAGGTCGACCTGGCGAAGGACACCATCGCCTACTGCCGCATCGGTGAGCGCTCCGCGCTGACCTGGTTCGTGCTGCACCAGCTGCTCGGTGTCAAGAACGTCAAGAACTACGACGGCTCGTGGACCGAGTACGGCTCCCTCGTCGGCGTGCCGATCGAGCTCGGCGCGAACAAGTAGTCCCGGAACCCCGACCCTAAGGACAGAAGAGATATGTGTGGAGCGCAGGTCGGCGGCCCCGACGCCTCGACGATCAAGCCCGGTGAGACCACCATCCAGGGCCAGGTGACCCGTGACGGCCAGCCCGTGACCGGTTACGTGCGCCTGCTGGACTCGACCGGCGAGTTCACCGCCGAGGTTCCGACCTCGGCGACCGGACAGTTCCGCTTCTACGCGGCCGAGGGCACGTGGACCGTCCGTGCACTCGTGCCGGGCGGCACGGCGGACCGTACGGTCGTCGCGCAGACGGGTGGCCTCGCCGAGGTCGCGATCGCCGTCTGACGCTGAGCTTCCTTACAGCTCAAGAACCGGCCGCAGGGCCGCACCCCAGGGGGTTGGACGCTTCCTGACCGGGGTGCGGCCCTGCGGTCATGTGCGGTCGTACGCTGGTGGTATGTACGCGCGGCGACGGCGCATCTACCTGTGGATGATGGCGGGGTGCCTGGTGCTGTTCGTGGGCGCCTGGGCCGTGGTGCGTCTGTGGTCGGTGCCGGTCGCGGTCGGGATGTGCGTGGTCGCGATGGTCATCCCGCCGGTCGCGGCGATGATGGCCAACCGGCGCGGGCCGGAGGACCGGTGGTGGGACGATCCGTCGGGCGATCCGCAGTCGGACGAGTGGTGGGACGAGCTCGACGGCAAGAAGCGGCACCAGTAGACCGCCGCAGCAGGACGTCGCCGGTGGACCGGCCGCGAGTGGACGGGCCTCAGTAGACCAGGGCCTGTACGTCGTCCGGCATGATCTCGCTGACGAACACTTGCGCACCGGCGATCCGTACGCCCTTCAGTACGTCCTTCTCCGTGATGTCCCGCCGGGCCGCGCACTGGGTGCACAGGGTGAGCCGGCCGCCGGCCAGGACCGACTCGAGCAGCTCGGGCAGCGGCGCGGCATGCGGCAGCTCGAATTCGGCCGCACGCCCCGGCAGCGCGAACCACGCGGACTCGCCGGTCAGCCAGAGGCTGACCTCCACGCCGCTGGCGACGGCGACGGCCGCCACGGTGAAGGCCTGAGAGCAGCGCTCGGGGGCGTCGGCCCCGGCGGTCACCTTGATCACGAGCTTCTTCGCCATATGCCGAACTGTAATGCGCGGAGCTACAACCCCTGTGACGGCCGGGGTGTCTGTTGAGTGCGCAACTAAACGGAATCTGCGCCTCAGGTCTCGTGGGGGGACACCCTTTTGGACATTCAGCACAACCGGGCGCTGCAGGACGCAGCGCTCGGCACGCCACCTCCGGACCCGGTCACGGCTCCGCCGGGTCCGGACCCGGACCCGGCCGGATCGGCTCTGACCGCGGTGCCGGCCCAGGCGGCCGGGACCCCCGGGGCCGAAGCGCCCGGGGTCACGCCCGAATCCGCCGCCTCGGCCCAGGCCGATCCTGTGCCCCTCGCCGACGCACCCGCGGGGATTTCGGGCGGGCGGTGGTGGCGGCGGACCGCCGTGGTCGTTGCCGTTGCCGCACTTCTCGGCGCCGGGGGCGGGGGTGCCGTGGGCTACCACGTGCAGGCCGACCGGAAGCCGACGCCGTTGCCCGCGCTGAACCAGCCGGGGCTCGGGTATCCGAAGAAGTCGCTGCCCGCCGGCAAGAAGCCGGTACCGCCGGCCGTCGCGCAGGACCACAAGGTCAAGACGGACGGCGATCTGCGCAGGCTGCTGGTCCCGAAGCCGGCAGGCGCACGCGCTGCGGACGGACCGAGGCAGGAGGGCTGGCTCGGACAGGACGGTTATGCCCTCAACTTCCGGTCCGAGGACGTGATGTTCGACCGGCTGACCGAGGACGGTTTCCGCCGTGCCGTGGCGAGCACGTGGAAGACCGGGGCATACGGGCAGACGAACGTCTACCTCGTCCAGTTCCATCCGGGCGTGACCATGGGGGCGGCCGGGCATGCCGGAGACCAGCTCCGCTACATGCCCACCCGGGAAGGCGCGGGCAACGAAGGGCACCCGATCAAGGGGAGCCGTAGCGGCAGGTACTTCGTGTACGACGTCCGGAACAAGCCCGGCTATCTGCCCCTCTACCAGGCCCGGGCCATCGCCTACCGCGGCGACATCATGCTCGACATCCACATGGCCGACACCAGGCCGATCAGCAAGAAGGCCATCCGCACCCTGGCCGAGCAGCAGTTGGAGCGCCTGTGACGAACGACGAACGGATGCCCGTCGAGGGTCCGGACGCTCCCGCGCCGGAGCCTGCGGCGCCCGACGTGCCCGCGGCCCCGGCCGCGACGCCTGCCCGCCCGGCACGGCGTGCGCTGCGCGCCGTGCTTCCAGGCGTCCTGGTCCTGGCCGCTCTCGGCGGCTCCGTCGCGTACGCCAAGCACACCGTGGACACGGCGGACACCACCGCCCCGACCGAGGCCTGGGACAACGGCGGCGACCGCCTCGCCGACGACCCGGCCAAGGACGCCGACCGTGGGCGTGCCGACACACCGCTCAGCCGGCTGCTGGCGCCCGTGGACACCGGTTCCCGTCTCGGCCCGGACATCGAGTCGTACGGGAACGACACCGAGCTCAGCGGCAAGCAGGCAGCCGCCATGCTCAAGGCGACGGGCAAGGGGCTCTCGGGCGCACAGCGCAGAGAGTTCGAGAAGGCCGTGGAGAAGGTGGGCCTCCAGGGCTTCGCCATGCGTTCGTACTCGGCCGGCTACGACGACAGCTCCGTCGTCGAGACCTACGTGGGCCGGATGAAGAGCGGGAAGGCCGTCCGTTCCTGGTACGCGAACCAGACGGACCTGTACGAGGCCCTCGGCGTCTTCCGCAAGGGCCCGAGGGTCAAGGGCCACAAGAACGCCACGTGCTTCGTCGCGCCGAAGCCGACCAAGCTGGGCGAGAACGGGGAGAGGGAGAAGTCCCGGCTCGGCAGGGCGTTCTGCGTGGCGTACGACGGCGATGTGTTCGTGCACGTCGCCGCGTACGGGACCCGGTCGGCCGGAGAGGCCGCGGCCTGGTCCATGCAGGAGCAACTTGACCACATGGCGTCTCCGGGAGAGTACGTATGACCCAGCAGATCACGGAGCCCCAGCCCTTGGCCGAGCCGCAGGTGCAGTCCGCGCCGGCGGCCGAGCCGGAGCCGGCCAAGGCTGCCCGTCCCCCGCGCCGGGTCCTGCGGGCCGTCGCCCGCTGGACCGCCGCCGTACTCGTGTTCGCCGGGGCGGGAACCGGTACGGCACTCGGGATCAGCAGCCTGGAGCGCACCGACGTCCCCGGCCTCGCCACCGAGAACGACGGCCGCTGGGCCTACCCGAAGCTCTCGCTGCCTGCCCTGCCCGCCGGGTCGCCGCGCCCCTTCACCGCGGCCAACGACGCCGAGATCCACCACGCCGACCTGCGCAGCCTGCTGCTGCCCGCCCCGCGCGGGGCCGCCGAGGACGAGCAGCTGCCCGGCGGCTGGACCGGTGTGGAGCAGTACCTCTCCGAGTACGCGAAGGACGAGCGCGGCGAGCTGCGCGAGGTACTGACCGAGTACGCGGTCCGGCATGTCGCCGCCCGCGGCTGGACCATGCCGGACGGCACGTCGACACGGATCTATCTGCTGCGCTTCCCCTCGGTGGCCTACGCCGAGTCGTTCAAGGACGAGGGCCTGGACGTCGGTGTCACCGCCGGAGTCCCGCTCGCCGAGGCCGCGGCGACCGAGCTGGACGAGTCGTACGACACGTCCGCCAAGGCACCCGGTACGTCCGCGTACGTGTACGCGGAGCCCAAGCCGTACGACGCCAGGCAGGTGCGGCAGGCCTATGTGCAGGCCGGTGACACCGTCGCCCTGATCGTCCAGGCCCGCACGGGCGGGGCCGCCGCGGTCCCGTTCCACCAGACGGTGATCCTGCAGAACCAGTTGCTCGGCTGATCGCGTAGAGGCTGACCTCACGGAGAGGGCCGGGTCCCAGCCCACTAAGCTGGGATCCGGCCCTTCTGCCTTCAGCCGCTCATCCGAGGGAGCACTCCGTGATCATTTTCTTCGAGACTCTGCTGGCCCTGGTCTGCGTCGGTGTGCTCGCCTTCACCGTTTTCGCCGTGAAGAAGCTGTACCAGGGTCAGCGCTGAACCTCCCGTACCCCTACTGACCGACAGAGCTGCTCATGATCGAGATCCCGTCCGACCTCAATCCGGACCTCGTCCCCCTCGCGTTCCTCCTCGGCACGTGGGAGGGCGCGGGTGTCTCCGACTACCCCGGCGCCGAGAAGTGCAACTTCGGCCAGTCCGTCACCTTCAGCCATGACGGCCGGGACTTCGTCGAGTACGTCTCGCGCTCCTGGGTCCTGGACGCCGAGGGCAACAAGGTCCGGCCGCTGGAGAGCGAGAGCGGCTACTGGCGTATCGACAAGGACCGCAAGGTCGAGGTCGTGATGGTCCGCGACCAGGGCATCGTGGAGATCTGGTACGGCGACCTCGCTGACAAGAAGCCGCAGATCGACCTGGTGACGGACGCGGTCGCGCGCACCGCCTCCGCGGGTCCCTACAGCGGCGGCAAGCGGCTGTACGGCTATGTGAAGGGCGACCTGATGTGGGTCGGCGAGAAGGCCACCCCCGAGGTCCCGCTGCGCCCGTACATGTCGGCGCACCTGAAGAAGGTCGTCACCGCGGACGACGTGCAGTCCTGGGCCAAGGACCTCGGCGACCTGCCGGACGACGGCATCGCCTTCTTCAGGTAGGCCGGTCCGGAGGACTCCCCGGGGGGCGGGGGCCGCTGCCTACACTGGGGGCGTGGTGAGCATCGACTGGAAGAGCGATCTGCGGCAGCGCGGGTACCGCCTGACGCCGCAGCGCCAGCTTGTCCTCGAGGCCGTCGACACCCTCGAGCACGCCACCCCGGACGACATCCTCGGTGAGGTGCGCAAGACGGCGTCCGGCGTGAACATCTCCACCGTCTACCGGACGCTGGAGCTGCTCGAGGAGCTGGGGCTGGTCTCGCACGCCCATCTCGGGCACGGCGCACCGACCTACCACCTCGCCGACCGTCACCATCACCTCCATCTCGTGTGCCGGGACTGCACGGAGGTGATCGAGGCGGATGTCGACATCGCCGCCGACTTCACCGCGAAACTGCGTTCCACCTTCGGTTTCGAGACGGACATGAAGCACTTCGCGATCTTCGGCCGTTGCCGGGACTGCACTGCGAAGGCCGCCGCCCCCGAGTCGTAGGCTGGCTCCATGCAGCAACACTCACCGACAACAAGCCCCCTGTTGTCCCTGCCCGGCGCCGTGCCCGCCGAAGGGCGCGACGAAGGGGTCGCCGCGCACTACGGCGACCTGTTCCGCGAGCAGCGGGCCCTCGCCGGCGGCAAGGGCTTCGTCGACCTCTCGCACCGCGGGGTCGTCACCGTCACCGGCGACGACCGGCTGAGCTGGCTGCATCTGCTGCTCACCCAGCATGTGAGCGATCTGCCGCCCGGACAGGCCACCGAGGCACTGATCCTGTCCGCGCACGGCCATATCGAGCACGCCCTGTATCTCGTCGACGACGGCGAGACGGTCTGGGCGCACGTGGAGCCGGGGACGCAGGAGGCGCTGATCGGCTATCTGGAGTCGATGAAGTTCTTCTACCGGGTCGAAGTCGCGGACCGCACCGCGGAGTTCGCGGTGGTGCATCTGCCCGCGGGCTCCATCGCCGAGGCCCCGGACGGGGTTGTCGTCCGGGAGACGGCGCACGGCCGCGATCTGTTCCTGCCCCGCGCCGACCTGGAGTCGTACGCCACGGGAGGCCTGGGAGGAGGGCCGGCCGGGATCCTCGCGTACGAGGCGCTGCGCATCGAGAACCACCGGCCGCGGCTCGGCTTCGAGACCGACCACCGCACCATCCCGCACGAGCTGGGCTGGATCGGCAGCGCGGTCCATCTGCAGAAGGGCTGCTACCGGGGCCAGGAGACCGTCGCACGTGTCCACAACCTGGGGAAGCCGCCGCGTCGGCTGGTGTTTCTGCATCTGGACGGCAGCGAGGTGCATCTGCCCGGGCACGGCACTCCGCTCAGGCTCGCCGCGGACGGTGACGGCGGCCGCCAGCTGGGATTCATCACCACCTCCGGCCGCCACCACGAGCTCGGTCCGATCGCACTGGCCCTGGTGAAACGGAATGTGCCGTTGGACGCGGAGCTGCTCGCCGGGGACACGGCGGCCGCGCAGGAGACGGTCGTCGAGCCGTAGCCCGGCGTGCCGCCTCCCGACGCGGAGATCCGCTCCGTCCCCAAGAAGCCTGCTACATCTCGATGAGCACGGTGAACGGGCCGTTGTTGGTGAGGGACACCCGCATCTGCGCCCCGAACCGGCCCGTCTCCACATGGGCGCCGAGGGCGCGCAGCTGCGCCACCACCTCGTCCACGAGCGGCTCGGCCACCGGGCCCGGTGCCGCCGCGTTCCAGGTGGGGCGGCGGCCCTTGCGGGCGTCCCCGTAGAGGGTGAACTGGGAGATCACCAGGAGCGGCGCGTTCACGTCGGAGCACGACTTCTCGCCCTCCAGCAGCCGGACGGACCAGAGTTTGCGGGCCATCTGGGCCGCCTTCTCCTTCGTGTCCTCGTGGGTCACCCCCACCAGCACACACAGCCCCTCGCCGACGATCTCACCGACGGTCTCCGGCCCGGACTCACCCGGGACGACGACGCTCGCGCCGTCCACCCTCTGTACCACTGCACGCATAGGGACCAACCTAACGGGGCTGGGCCAACCGGGCTGAAACCGGTGACGTCCACCTGCGTCGGGACCTGCCGCAGTGGCACGATGCAACAAGGCGGTGCATCCCCTCGGTCCTCCGGGCCTGGGGAGACCCCATGCACCGGTCGAGGGGACGGTCTACGCATATGAGTACATCCGGCAACGGGCAGTCGCCCGGTCCCGTATCCGCGCCGTCGGTGACCGCGGCACGCCTCGCCGCAGGCGCCGCGCGGCCGCCCCTGCAGCGCACCGAGGCACAACTGCCCGAGTCGCTGCCGCATACGGGGGCGTCGCCCGATGTCCCGGTGTGCAGGGGGGCCGAGCTGCCCGCAGACGCTCCGGGCGGTGCGGAGGAGCTCCCCGAGCCGCTGCCGCGGACCGCCTCGGGCCTGTCCGGACAGCCACGCCGCGCCGGACCGGTACTGCCGGAGCTCCCGCAGCCGGACCTCGGTGCCCTGCGGCTGCCCGAACTGCGCGCGCTGCGCCGCGACTCGCAGCGGGACGAGGCCGACCTCAGCTATGTACGGCGGCTGGTCCAGGGCCGGATCGACATCCTGCGGGCCGAGCTGGGGCGGCGCGCGGACCCGGAGTCTCCGGTGGTCGACCGGCTGTCGGAGATCCTCGCCGACGTGCCCTCGCGGCGCGGCTCGTCCGCGCGCCACGTCACGCTCTCCACGCCGCGCGGCGAGGAGTACCGGCGGCTTGCCGACGACGTGCTCGATGAGGTCGGTCTCTCCGACCTCGACGCCCGCACGGACGAGGAACTGCACACCGCGATGGGACGCCTGCTGGGTTACGAGCAGAAGGTCTCGCGCCGCCGGCAGCAGCTCCAGCGGACGGCGGACGACTGCAGCGCCGAGATCGCCCGCAGGTACCGCGAGGGCGAAGCGCAGGTGGACGACCTGCTCAGCTGAGGCCGCCTTTCCCGGCGCGGGTGCGGACCGTGTTCGCGGGAAGTCCGCTCCTGCGGAAATCCGGGTGCGGCCGCCTCGGGGCGCCACCTAGCGTGGGGCACATGAGTGTCGAAACCCGTCTGATCACCGAGTCCGAATTCCCCGACTGGCTCCGGGCTCTGGCCACCGGGTTCCTGCGCCCGCCACTGATCGCGGACGAGGAGGTCGCCGACCGCAGGGCCGCCATGGATTTCGGCCGCGTCCGGGGCGCGTTCGACGCGGGGCGGTGCGTGGCGACGTTCCGTTCCTTCGCCCAGGAGATCACCACGGTCGGCGGGGCGGCGCTGCCGGCCGCCGCGGTCACGAATGTCACCGTCTCGCCGACGCACCGGCGCCGCGGCCTGCTCAGCCGGCTGATGACCGCCGAGCTCGCCGAGGCGAAGGAGCGGGGCGATGTGGTCGCCACGCTGATCGCCGCCGAGTACCCGATCTACGGGCGGTACGGCTTCGGTCCGGCCGCCTCGACGGCCGAGTGGGCCGTCGATGTCCCGCGCACCGGCCTTGACCCGCGCTGGTCGGGCCCGGCCGACGGCGGCCGTATCGACCTGGTCGACGGCACGGACGTACGCAAGGCAGGACCCGAACTGCACCGTCGGTTCGCGGCCCAGCAGCACGGCGCGGTCAGCCGCGACGAGCGCTGGTGGCAGGTCAGGACCGGCCAGGCCGGCCAGTTCGACGGGTCCTGGCGGGAGCCCTTCTACGCGGTGCACCGCTCGGCGGCCGGCGAGATCGACGGGCTGGTCGCCTATACGGCGGACGACAAGTGGGGCGACGGGAAGCAGCCGCTGAACACGGCCTCGGTAGGCGATCTGATCGCCCTGACCCCGGCGGCCGAACGGGCCCTGTGGGAGTTCGTGTGCTCGGTGGACTGGGTCACGACGGTGAGGTCGGGCTTCCGGGCCCTCGACGACCTGCTTCCCGACCTGCTGCCGGACCCGCGCGCGGCGCGGGTGGTGACGCAGGCGGACTTCCTGTGGCTGCGGATCCTGGATGTCGTACGGGCCCTTGAGGCACGTACGTACGCGACGTCCGCGTCGCTGGTCCTGGACGTCCAGGACGCCGCGGGTCTGGCCTCGGGCCGCTTCCGACTGGACGCAGCCCCGTCGGGGGCGACATGCGTGCCCTCTGCCGAGCCGGCGGACCTGACGTTGGACGTACGGGAGTTGGGCGCGCTCTACCTGGGTGACGCGTCCGCGCTACGTCTGGCGGCGCTCGGACGCATCGAGGAGGGCCGTGCCGGAGCGGCGGCGGTGGCGGAGGGGCTGTTCCGGACGGCGCGGCGGCCTTGGTGCCCGGACGTCTTCTGAGGGCCGGCCGCTGCTGAACTGCTCGCGTGCAGCGGCCGGTTGCGTGGTGGACGGCTGGTGGTTCCCGAGCCGCTGACGGCTCAGGAACCGGTGGGTGCCACGACGGGGGCCACCAGCAGGACGCCTCCGATACCGGCGATGGTGGCGTTCTCGGCCTTCAGGCCGAGGGTCAGCAGGGCGAGTCCCAGCGCGGCGGGCACGCCGAACCGCCATTGCACGTACTGCTCGATGACAAGAGTGATCAGGGGCACGGCGATCCCTCCTCATGGTGGGGAGTGGAGCGGCACAGGGATTGCGGATGGATCCGCGCGCGGCACCCGTACGACGATGGACGGGCGAGCAGGGAGAACGAGCGACGGGGAGTTGGAACGTCGCACCAAGTTGGCCAAGTTGGTTGCCAACTTCATAGAAGTTGTCCCCACTTGAGTGAGATAGATAAACGACTTGCAGGTAACTCCCTTTAAAAGGTCGAAAGTTGTAGCGTGTTGGTGTGACCGATGAGCACCATGGAGCAGGCGGTAGCGGAACCGACGCGCCCTCACCCGCCGAGGTGGCCGCTGTCCTTGCCGAGCGCATCCGCAGCGGGGTCCTGAAGGCCGGCGAGCGGATGCCGACGCAGGAGCACCTGGCCCAGGAGTTCCACGTCGAGCGGCGCGCGATCCGGCAGGCCCTGGATCTGCTGCGGGGCGACGGTCTGCTCACGGCAGGCGGCAAAGGGGCCCCGGCCCGGGTCGTCGTGCCGTCCGCGGCGGACTCGGCCCTGGAGGAGCCCCGGCAGACGGCCGCTGCCCTGGGGCCGCGGATCATGGAGGCGTTCGAAGCGCGCCGTGTGCACATCGACGCCATCTGTCTGACCGCGGAGTCCCTCACGCTGGCGCTCGCCGAGCCGCTGCGGCTCGTGCACACGGGCCGGATCTGCCCGCAGTCCGTCCACGTCCGGGTGCTCGTACCGGCGCGCGACCTGAATGTCGCGTTCCCCCGGCCGGCGGAGGAGTCCGTCGACCAGGACGCCGTGCACGAGCACTGGCTGTCGCGGCGCAACGCCCACGGCAGCGCGCTGCAGCTCAGCCTCCAGGCTCTGACCACCCGCGGAATCGACGTCGACGTGACACTGAGGTCGCTGCCCTTCACCCCGCTCACCAAGCTGTATCTGCTGAACGGCACGGAGGCGCTGTTCGCGTACTACAACGTGAAGCGGCGCACGGAGCGGATCGGTGGCACCCCGTCGCCGATCTTCGACGCGCTCGGCAGCGACTCGGTGCTCTTCGCCTTCGAGAAGCACGGGGCGCGGCGGGACGAAGCCTTCGTGGCGCAGTCGCAGGCGTGGTTCAACAGCCTCTGGGAGACGCTCGCGACCGACATAGCTCCCGACGGCTGACCGCCTGCCGCTCGGGCAGGTGCTGCGGAACCTCGTCAACCAACCGGCCGGTCAAGGCTGTTGCGGGCACTATGGAGGTGAGGGCTCCGGGAAGTCCGGCCTCTGCCCCCGACGGACGGAGCGATGTGACTGGCTCGCACGGACACGTTGTGCCCCGGCTCTTCAGGGCCGCCAAGTGCATTCTCCTCGATTTCGACGGGCCGGTCTGCGATCTCTTCCACGGCCATCCCGCACCGCGGGTCGCCGCCGAGCTCCGGGGCTGGATCAAGCGCAACGTCCCCGGTGAGGTGAGCGTGGCTGAGGGGGCCGAGGACGATCCGCTGGCGCTGTTGAGGGCCACGGCCGAGCAGAACCCGGACCGTGACCTGGTGCGGGAGATGGAGCAGCGGCTCACCGAACTCGAGGTGCTCGCGACGCGGACCGCCCGGCCGACCGAGGGAGCGGACCTGCTCATACGCGGACTCGAGGCACGCGGCTACCTCCTCGCCATCACGACGAACAACTCCGAGCGCGCGGTCCGGAACTATCTCGACCTCTGGGACCTCACGCATCTCTTCCACGGGCGCATCCACGGCCGCATGCCGAATCCGGCCCTCATGAAGCCGAACCCGTACTGCCTGACGCGGGCGCTGAGGTCGACCGGGGCGACGGCAGCCGAGGCTCTGATGATCGGGGACTCGGCGGCGGACGGCGAGGCGGCCGAGAAACTGGCCGTCCCTTTCCTCGGGTTCGGGCGTACCGCCTCGAAGGATCCCGTTCTCCGTGCCGCGGGAGCGATCGAGGTCGTCCCGACGATGTCGGAGCTGGTACCGATGCTCGACGGACTCGATCCGGATCTGCCGTTCGACGGCACACCGAGCAGAGCCCAGGCAACGTGAGTTGGCCGGACTCCTCGGCCAACTTACGTGAGTTGTCACGTGGATGTACCTTCTGTGAATGCGCCCGGACCGGGTTGAGTGACGTACCCCGTTTGAGGCGTATGTCGAGGAGTACTGGCTACACAGAGCAGGGCGGATCGTCCCCGGTGAGGTGACATCGCCGTGAAGCTCCCCCCGGAGCACTCGCCGGAAGGGTAATTTTCCTCAGATCACCCCTGATCGGAACACCAAGGGCACCAGCGATGACAGTCGAGACGCCATCAGTGACTCGCCGGCAGGCCGGGGAGCTGAGCGTGGATGCCCGGGAAGTGGAGGGTCCCCTCAAGGGCTATCACCACGAGGCCTATGCCTTCCCGCTGCCACCGGAGAATCCGCTGAGTGCCCGTTGGGCACGCGGCAAGCTGCGTGCCCCCCGCCCCGGTGTGCTCTGGTTCGACCGGCGGTGTTTCGACTCCGAGGACCGCCTGCTGATCGCGCTCCAGGGCCGGATCGCCCGGATCCCGGAGACGGTCGAGGTCGTGCCGGACGTCTTTCTGCAGGGTTTCGTCGAGGGCAGGTCCCTGGGCGCCGGGCCGCTGCCCGGCCGTACTCTCTCCTCCCGTCACGAGTCGCAGCTGGCGCAGCTCTTCCAGGAAGTGGTCGCCATCAGGACGGACGAGCTGGACCGCCTGGTGCGTACCTGCGCGCCGGGCGGTCACCCGGCGGCCGACGGCGACTCGGCGGCGTTCCTGAACCGGCTGATCGACTTCACGGCCGAGGACGTCCACGACCGTCATGTCCGGCGGTACGGCGCGCTCTTCAAGGCGCTCGGCGTCCGAAGATCGGCGCTGGACGCGCTCAGAGGCCCCGCCGGGCGGCTGACGTGCCGTCCCTACACACTGGTCCACGGCGATCTGCACCGCAGCAACTTCATCGCCGCCGAGGACGGTGATCTGTGGACCATCGACTGGGAACTCGCCATGATCGGCGACCCGCTCTACGAGCTGGCCACGCATCTGCATCTCATGCGCTACACGCAGCGCGACGCCGACCGGATCGGCGCGTTGTGGGCGCAAGCGGTGGAGGCCGCCCGCCCTGGAGCCGCTCGGGCGTGGCGGCAGGATCTGCCGCACCTGCTCGCCTACAAGCGCACCCAGTCCGTCTTCACCGATGTCATCCGGGCGGCGGAGGCCCTGGGCCCGCGCGACGATCCGAACTGGCGGCTGCTGCCGCGCGCGGCCTGGAGGGTCTGGCGGGCGCTGGCCGCGGCCGCCGGACCCCTCAAGCCGGAGAGCGTGCCGACCCTGGCGCAGGTGGTCTCGGCGTACACGAACTGGCTCAGGGCGCCGGCGGCCTGAGCCCGGGGTGTGCACTCACGCCGTACGCACCCGGAACAGCACCCCCGACACCCCCATCGCCACGGCCAGGATCCCCCCGCACCAAGCCAGCGCCACCCACGGCGACGAGCCCACCGGCGTGCCGTGCAGCAGGCCGCGGAGGGACTCGATCAAAGGTGTGACCGGCTGGTTGTCGGCGAAGCCGTGGAGCCAGGTGGGCATCGTGTGGATCGGCACGAACGCGCTGCTCGGGTAGGGCAGGAACATCATGAAGAAGGTGAAACCGCCCGCCGCGTCAGGGGTTCTGGCGAGCAGGCCGACCGCCGCAGACAGCCATGAGATCGCCACCAGGAAGACCAGCAGGATGCCCGCGGCCGCGAGCCAGCCGGCCGCGGAGGCCGAGGGGCGGAAGCCGATGAGCAGGCCGACGCCGAGAACGAGCACGGTCGACAGCAGATTGCGTACGGTGCTGGCCGCCACATGGCCCGCGAGGATCGACGCGCCGCCGATGTCCAGGGAGCGGAAGCGGTCGATGATGCCGTCCTTCATGTCCTCGCTGACCCGTACCGCGGTCGCGGACGAGCCGAACGCGGCGCACAGCACGAGGATGCCGGGGAGGACGTAAGTGACGTACTCCGTACCGGTGTTGATCGCACCGCCGAAGAAGTAGATGAAGACCAGCATCAGCATCAGCGGCAGCATCAACGAGGTGATGAGGGAGTCGACGTTGCGGCGGCTCAGCCGGATGCAGCGTCCGGTCATGGTCAGTGCGTTGACGGCAGGGGTCAGCACGTCAGACATGGACGGGCTCCTTGGCGCCGGTGGTACGGGTCAGGGTCAGGAACACGTCGTCGAGGGTCGCCGTGTGCAGGGAGAAACGCACCACGTCCTGCCGCTGTGGGTCGACCTCGTCGAGCAGCGAGCGCACCTGGGCCGCGCTGCCGTCCGTCGGCAGGCCCAGCGTGAGGGTCTCGGGGTCGTGGTGGACGGCACGTGATTCCAGGCGCCGGTACGCCGCCGCGTCGCCGAGGACGACGTCCAGGCGGTGGCCCGCGACACGAGCCTTGAGCCCGGCGGCCGTCCCGTCGGCCACGATCCGGCCGCCGTCGACCAGCGCGATCCGGTCCGCCAGCCGGTCCGCCTCCTCCAGGTACTGGGTGGTCAGGAAGACGGTCGCGCCCCGCGTGGACAGATCGCGCACCACCTGCCACAGCTCCTGGCGGCTGCGAGGGTCGAGCCCGCTCGTCGGCTCGTCCAGGAAGACGACCTCGGGCTCGCCGACCAGGCCGGCGGCGAGGTCGAGCCGACGGCGCATGCCTCCGGAGTACGTCCCGGCCTGGCGGCGGGCGGCGTCGCCGAGGCCGAAGCGTTCCAGCAGCTCGGCGGCGCGGCGGCGGGCGTGTGCGCGGGACAGGCCGGTGAGCCGGGCCATCATGCGCAGGTTCTCCTCGCCGGTCTGCTTCTCGTCGACCGCCGTGAACTGACCGGTGAGGCTGATGGCGCGGCGCACCCTGGAACGCTCCGCAGCCACGTCGTACCCGGCGACACGGGCGCGCCCGGCGTCGGCGGTGGTGAGTGTGCTGAGGATCCGTACGGTCGTCGTCTTGCCCGCGCCGTTGGGCCCCAGCAGCGAGAAGACGCTGCCGCGCTCGACGCGCAGATCGATGCCGTCGAGCACGGTCACCTTGCCGTAGGTCTTGCACAGGCCCTCGGCCTCGATGGCCGGTGGAGGTCGCTCCGTCATGGCTGTCACACCCTTCCCCGTCTACTGCGTATGCCATACGCGCTACTGCGTAAGGGTTACGCATTACTAGGATGTGCGTCAAGCAGGCACGGTGGAGGCGGAGGCAGCGGCGATGACGGGCAGCGGCGACGGCGGTGCCGGTAGGGGCAAGGGCGGCGGCACCGGGCTGCCCGCCGCCATCGAGGCCGCCTGGGGTCTGCGCGATCGCCCGGCGAAAGGCCCCAAGCCGGGGATCGGCGTGGACCGCATCGTGGACGCCGCGGTCGCCGTCGCGTCGGCGGAAGGGCTCGCCGCGGTCTCCATGGGCCGGGTCGCCAAGGAGCTCGGCGTCTCGACGATGTCGCTGTACCGGTACGTCGCAGCGAAGGACGAGCTCTACATCCTGATGCAGGAGGCCGTCACGGGCCTGCCGCCCGCACCCCCCGCACCCGGCACGGGCTGGCGGGAGGCGCTCGAGGCCTGGGCATGGGCACAGCGCGAGGTCATCCACCGGAACCTGTGGATGCTGCGCATCCCGATCTCGGGCCCGCCGGCCACACCCCACACGGTGGCGTGGTGGGACCGTGGCCTCGCGGCGCTCGCGGACACCGGCCTCGACGAAGGCGAGAAGATCTCGGTGATCATGCTGGTCTCCGGCTTCGTCCGCAACGAGGCGGCGATGATGGCGGATCTGGGCGCCGCGATCGCCAAGAGCGGGGAGTCGGCCGAGAAGGTCCTGGCCCGGTACGCCAACACGCTGGAGCGGCTGGCCGATCCGGACCACTATCCGGCGCTCGCCCGGCTGCTGGAGTCGAACGTGATGTACGAGCCGGACGAGCCCGACCACGAGTTCCGGTTCGGGCTGGAGCGGGTGCTGGACGGGATCGAGGTGCTGGTCCGCAGGCGCGACCGGTCATCCGGGTCGTGATCGGGGCGTCCGGTCGTCAGCGGGAAAGCCGGATGCTCGGGCCCGAGCATTCAGGCCGTGGGCCGGATGCTCGGGCGGCGAGGGGGAGGTTCGGGCCGTGAGCCGGGCGCTCAGATTGTGAGCAGGACCTTGCCCAGCAGTTCGCGGGACTCGATCGCGCGATGGGCGTCCGCCGCCCGCTCCAGCGGAAAGGTCCCGCCGATCACCGGACGCAGGCGCCCGGCGGCCGCCTCGGCCAGGGCCTTCGCGGCCAGGCGGACATAGGTGTCGTCCGGCAGCTGTACGTCCTCGATACCGACGAGCTTGATCCCGCGCCGCGTCGCCTCGGCAGGGTCCACGGGGGCGAAGCCGCCGGTGGGCGCTCCGTGCGCAGAGAAGCGCCCGCCGTCCGCGGCCAGCGGGAAGGCCGCAAGTCCCACCTCGCCGCCGACCCCGTCGAGGACCACATCGGCGCCGGCCGCCCCCAGCGCCGCGCGGGCCTGTGCGACCCAGTCCGGCCTGGCCGCGTCCACGACGGTGTCCGCGCCCAACTCCCGTACCAGCAGGGTCTTGCGTTCGCCGCGCGCGACGGCGACGACATGCGCGCCGACGGACCTGGCCAGCTGTACGAGCAGCGTGCCCATGCCGCCCGACGCGCCGAGCAGCAGCAGCCGTTCGCCCGCCGCGAGACCGGTGCTCTCCAGCAGCGCGGCCGCGGTGACCCCGTCGTGCACGAGAGCCACGGCGTCGCGCAGCCCGAGCCCGTCCGGCACGGGCACCAGCTTGGCGGCCCGGGCCACGGCCTGCTCGGCGTAGCCGCCGGTGAAGCCGAGCGCCGTGACGACCCGCCGCCCGACCCACCCCGGGTCGACGCCCTCGCCGACGGCATTCACCTGCCCGGCGACACCGCCGCCCGGTACGTACGGAGCCTTGACCGGGAAGTGCTCGCCGAAAGCCCCGGCCCGTACCTGCGTCTCCACGAAGATCGTGTCGACGTCGGACACGCGGACGACCACCTCTCCGGGCCCGGCCACGGGGTCCGGCACCTCGGCCGGAACCAGCACCTCGGGACCGCCGAACCGCGTCACCTGTGCCACGCGCATGGTGGCTCCCCTCGCTCGTGTACGTCTGATGTCGTACGAGGAGTCTGAAACGTCAAGCGCGGTTGAGGTCAAGGCCCGAAGGGGTGCGTGCGTAGGCTCGTGGTCATGAGCGGTGAGCAGGGGCTGCGGGAGCGCAAGAAGAGACTGACGTACCAGGCGATCTCCGACGCCGCGATCGAGCTCTTCCTGGAGAAGGGTTTCGACGGGGTCTCCGTGGCCGAGGTGGCGGCGGCGGCGGACGTCTCCAAGCCGACGCTCTTCCGGTACTTCCCTGCCAAGGAAGACCTGGTGCTGCACCGGTTCGCCGACCATGAGGACGAGGCGGCCCGTGTGGTGGCCGGCCGCCCCGCCGGTGCCTCGCCGCTCGACGCCCTGCATCAGCACTTCCTCGACGGGCTCGCGCGGCGCGATCCGGTGACCGGTCTCAATGACCACGAGGGCGTGCTCGCCTACCACCGGCTGCTGTACGGGACACCGAGTCTGGTGGCGCGAATGTATGCGTATCAGGGCCGGTCGGAGAGGGCGCTGGCGCAGGCGCTGCGCGAGGCGGGGGTGGACACGGGGCTCGGGGCGCAGCTTGCGGCCGGGCAGATCGTTGCCGTCCAGCGCATCCTGGCCGAGGAGAACTGGCGGCGGATCGCGGCAGGGGAGGGCGCCGACCAGGTGGCCGAGGAAGCGGTGGAGGCGGCGAACCTGGCGTTTGCGCAGCTGCGGCAGGGTTGTCTCGGTTAAAAATGTAACTCGGTCACGTTATTCGTTAGTCTTGTCGGAATGACGGCACTCGACAATGCGCTCACCGGCCGGCTCGGCGCTGCGCTCCGCAAGGAACGCACCTTCCACGACACCTGCCGCACGGCTCTGACCGCCATGGTCGACGGAGCAGACCACCAGGTCGCCACCGGCGCCGATGTCTCCGCCTCGGGTGCGGACGCCGAAGTCCTCGGCCATCACCTGCGCAGCCACGCCAAGGAGCTGCGCGAGGAACCGAGGAGTCCGCTCTTCTTCGGCCGGCTCGACCACGAGGACGGGCAGAGCCACCACATCGGCCGCCGACGTATCTCCGTGCACCCAGCGGCACCGCCGCTCGTGATCGACTGGCGGGCTCCCGTGTCCCGCGCCTTCTACCAGGCGAGCGCCCGCAATCCGCTGGGAGTTGCCGTACGGCGCCGGTTCGGCTGGGCCCCGTTCAGCCAGGGCGACGCGGAGGATCTGACGAGTTTCGAGGACGAGTATCTGGGCGCGGAGCGGACGAACGGCGGCGCGAACGACGTCGCCGCACTCGTTGCCGGTGAGATCGCCCGCCCGCGCGTCGGCCCGATGCGTGACATCGCGGCCACCATCCAGCCCGAACAGGACGATCTCGTACGCGCCGCACTCGCCGACACCGTCTGCGTCCAGGGCGCACCCGGCACCGGCAAGACCGCGGTCGGCCTCCACCGGGCCGCGTATCTCCTCTACACCCACCCGCACCGCATCCGGCGCAGCGGGCTCCTGATCCTCGGCCCCAACCGGACCTTCCTCAGGTACATCTGCGAAGTGCTGCCCGCCCTCGGCGAGACCGACATCCGCCAGGCGACGGTCGAGGACGAGATCGCGCGGCACGAGGTGCGGGCCTGCGACGACAAGGCCGCCGCCGCGGTCAAGCACGATGTGCGGATGGCTGCCGTGCTGCGCCGCGCCCTGTACGCGCGGCTCGTGCCGCCCACCGAACCGGTCGTCGTGCCCGACGGCCCGTACCGCTGGCGCGTCCCGCTCGGCGAGCTGGAGCGGATCGTCGACGAGGTGCGGGCCGAGGCTGTGCCGTACGCCGTCGGCCGCGAACGCGTCCGGACGAGGGTGGCCCGCGCCATCCAGCGCCAGGCGGAACGACGCGCCGGACCGATGAGCAGCACCTGGGTACAGAAAGTGGGCAGGGCGCGTGCGGTGTCCGCCTGCATCGATGCCGTATGGCCGAAGGTCCAGCCGGAAGAGGTACTGGCCGCGCTGCTCACCGACCCCGGCGATCAGCTGCTGGCGGCGGATGAGCAGGACGCGATCCGATGGGCGAAGCCGCCACGGTCCTACCGGAGCGCGCGGTGGTCGGCGGCCGATCTCGTCCTCCTCGACGAGCTGGCGGGTCTGATCGAACGCCCCACCGGATACGGCCACATCGTCGTTGACGAGGCGCAGGACCTGTCCCCGATGCAGTGCCGCGCGATCGCCCGCCGTGCCGGCTTCGGCTCGCTGACCGTACTCGGCGATCTGGCCCAGGGCACCACGCCCTGGTCTGCGCGCAGTTGGCCGGAGCAACTGGCTCACCTCGGCAAGGCGGGCGCCGCCGTGATCCCGCTCACCACGGGATTCCGGGTCCCGGCGGCGATGGTGGACCTCGCAAGCCGGCTCGTCGGCGCGCTGGACGTGGACGTCCCGGCAGCGCGTTCCCTGCGCAGGGACGGAGAGTTGTCGATCCGCGCGGTGGACGACCTGGAGGCGGCGACGGTCGACGCGGTCCGGGCGGCACTGTCCCGGGAGGGCTCGATCGGCGTGATCGCCGCGGAGCCGGACGCCGACCGGCTGCGCGCCGCGCTGGCGACGGCGGGCGTGCCCACGGTGCCACCGGGAGATCTCTCGCCCGGGGCCAGGGTCACCGTGCTGCCGGCGACGGCGGCCAAGGGCCTGGAGTACGACCATGTCGTCGTCGCCGAACCGGCCGCTGTGGTGCAGGCGGAGGAGCGTGGGCTCCACCGGCTGTATGTCGTGCTCACCCGTGCGGTGTCCCGCCTGGAGGTCCTGCACGCACGGCCGCTGCCGCCGGAGCTCATGGACGGCGTATGACCGCCGCCCCGGCCGCCCGCGCAGCGTCCGAGGACACGGGGCATGGCCTCGGGAACGACGGTGGACGTGACAGCTTCAGGCGGGCGGTTCCCGGGAGTTCGGGCCGGCGCGACTTGCCTCTGACGCACGTGTAAGGGGTCTCATGTGGCCATGGACATCAACGGATTCCCGAGCCAGTTCGCCCGGACCCGCCGTTTCTCGCTCGGCGCCCCGGGGCAGTTCACCGTCTCCCCGGACGGCGACCGGGTGTTGTTCGTGCGGACCGCCTCCGGTACCGATGCCCGAAGCCTGCTGTGGCTGTACGAGCACGGACCCGGCCGGGAAAGCATCCTGGCCGAGCCGGTCGCCGCGTACGCGAGTGACCGCGACGTCCGCGTGGTTGCCTACGCCCGCGACGGCGAGCTGTGGACCGTACGGACGGACGGCGGCGCTCCGCGCCGGCTCCCCACCGCCGCAGGCCCGGTCACCGATCCGCGGCCCAGCCCGGACGGCAGCCGCATCGCGTACGTCGCCGGCGGTGCGCTCCGCGTCGTCCGGACCGACGGGACGGGGGACCGGCCGCTGGCGGAGCCGGAGGCCCCCGATGTGACATACGGGGCTGCCGATCATGTCGCGCGCACGTCCATCGGGCGGTCGCGGGGCTACTGGTGGGCGCCGGACGGCACCGCGCTGCTCGTGGCACGCGTCGACACGTCGATGGTCCGGCGCTGGTACGTCGCCGATCCGGCGCACCCGGACCGGCCACCGCGACCGGTCCCGTACCCGGCGGCCGGCACGGCCAACGCGGAAACCTCGCTGTTCCTCGTCACCGTCCAGGGTGAGCGCCTGCCCGTCCGGTTGCCCCGCGCGGCACCCGAGTCCGGCGCGCCGCGGGGGATCTGGAACGGCCCGGCCTTCGAGTACGTCGTCACCGCCGACTGGGGGAGCGCAGGCCCGGTCGTCAGCGTGCAGACGCGTGACCAGCGCACGGTGTGGATCCTTGCCGTCGACCCGGCGACCGGCGCGGTCGAGCTGCTGTCCGAGCAGACCGACGAGGGCTGGGTGGAGTTCCCCAAGGGCACGCCCCGGCACACCGCATCAGGAACGTCGGTCATGCCCTGCGTGCGCGGCGACGCGCGGGCGATCCGTGTCGGGGACACCATCAGCCCGGAGGGACTGCAGGTGCGCGAGGTGCTCGGCGTGGTGGGCGAGCGGGTGCTGTTCACGGCGAACGACGAGCCGACGGAGGTCCATGTCTGGTCGTACGAACCAGGCGCCGGGTTCGTCCGCCTGACGCAGGAGCCCGGGGTGCACACTGCGGCCGCCGGGGGCGACACGATCGTCCTCGACAGCAGGACGGAGGCAGCCGGGCAGCAGGTGACCGTCCTGCGCGACGGGAGTCCCGCCGACCGGATCGCGGTTCTCGCCGAGGAACCCCTGGTCCTGCCCCGTCCGATCCATCTGGCACTCGGGAGAAGGGAGTTGCGCAGCCGCCTCCACCTCCCGTCCTGGTACGAACCCGGCTGCCAGGCACGGCTGCCGGTGCTGCTCAGCCCGTACGGCGGCCCCGGCATGCAGGTCGTCACGAAGGCACGGGGCTGGTGGACGGCCGTCTGCCAGTGGTACGCCGAACAGGGCTTCGCCGTGCTCGCCACGGACGGGCGCGGTACGCCCGGACGCGGGGTGCAGTGGCAGCGGGAGATCCTCGGTGACCGCCTGAGCCCCGTCCTGGCGGACCAGGTAGCCGCCCTGCACGCCGCGGCCGAACGCCACGACGCCCTTGACCTGGACCGTGTGGCCATCCGGGGCTGGTCGTTCAGCGGCTACCTGGCGGCGGGCGCGGTGCTGCACCGCCCCGATGTCTTCCACGCGGCGGTCGCGGGCGCACCGCCGACCGACCGGCGGCTGTACGACACGTACTGGGAGGAGCGCTTCCTCGGCCACCCGGACGTCCAGCCCGAGGCGTACGAGCGCAGCTCGCTGCTTGCGCACGCCGGCGACTTGACGCGCCCGCTGCTGCTGGTCCACGGCCTGGCGGACGACAACGTGTTCCCGGCCCACACCCTGCGCCTCTCGGCCGCACTCCTGGCGGCGGGCCGGCCGCACCGGGTGCTGCTCCTGCCCGGGGTTGGTCACATGGTGGCGGGTGAGGGGGCGGCGGACGTGCTGCTCACGGCCGAACGGGACTTCCTGAAGGGGGCGCTGAGCGTCGGATGAACGCGGGCCGGACCGGGCGGACTTGTCCTTCTACGAGCGCCCTCCGCGGCACCGGCGCTGTGCGGTGAGGGCCACGGGTTCGCCCGCGAGCCGGTCCGCGAGCGGCTGAACGGTCTTCGAGAAGGTACCGAAGCCCGGCCTGCGCCCGCAGCGCCGTATTGCCGCCCTCCCCGGACCGGGGAGGGCACTCAACGCGCAGCGGCGTCGGTGAGGATCGACTGAAGTCGTGCTCGGCATTCGGCGACGAAGGCGGGGAAGGTGTGCCAGTAGTAGGAGATTCCACTGACGGCCACCGCGATCGCCCAGGCGCGGGCGCGGGTCCACGTCACCTCGTCGAGGTCCAAGGTGTCCCAGTAGGCCTGACGTGCCTGGGACGGCAGGTCCCAGACCGTGGAGTGCTCGGCGTCGGGAAAGCCGACCGAGAGGCCTCCGAAGTCGATGACCGCGCGGAGCTTGCCCTCCCGGACCAAGAGGTTGGTGGGCTTGAGGTCGCCGTGGAGCCACACGTGAGGTCCGGAAGGCTCAGGCAGCGCCAGCGCGGCTCGCCACAACCGTTCCAGAGTCTCGATGTCGAGCTCCGGACCCACGGTGCTTCGGCACTCTTCAAGACACGTGCTGATCCACTGATCACATGCCTGCAGGCTGCCTCCGCGGTACCAGCTGAGGTCATCCGCGCGAGTCGCTCCCATGAGGTCGATGCCGTGGAGGCCCCGCACGACCGCCGCAAGGTCGGCTCCGAAGGCGGCCCAGTCCCGGACGGTGTCCGGACCGGCTTCGTCACCGTCGATCCAGCGGTGGACCGACCAGACGAGGGGGAAGGCGTCGGTGGGCGTCCCGGCGTGGACGGGCTCGGGAATCGGACATGCAAGGAGCGGTGCCAGGCGAGGAAGCCATTCCTGCTCCTTCCGCACGGCCTGTCCGTTGCCGGCGGTTCGTGGAAGTCGCACGAGCAGGTCATCGCCCAGCCGGTACATGGTGTTGTCCGTGCCCGCGCCTGCGGGCGACAACGGCAGGTCCGCCCACTCCGGACGCTGTGCCTTCAGCAGCGACCGGACCAGCGACTCGTCGACCGGGATCTCATTCTCGTGAAGTGCCACGCCGGAAGTCTCACCGCTGGACGGAGCGCGAAGCCAGTGACTTTTCGTCCCCCCTGTTCGCACCCCGGGCCACCCCCAGCCGGATATACGGCCGGACGGGTGTTGCCTGCGACACTATTGCAAGCAGGTGCTTGCAATAGTTAGCAAGGGCGGGGCATCATCGCACCATGGCATCACTCAACGTCGGCAATCTCGGTGAGTACCTCCGCGAGCAGCGGCGCAGCGCGCAGCTCTCGCTGCGGCAGCTCGCCGACGCCGCCGGGGTGTCCAATCCGTATCTGAGCCAGATCGAGCGCGGGCTGCGCAAGCCGAGCGCGGAGGTGCTCCAGCAGGTCGCCAAGGCGCTGCGCATCTCCGCCGAGACGCTGTACGTGCGGGCCGGGATTCTCGACGAGCAGGAGCGGGACCAGCTGGAGACGCGTGCCGTCATCCTTGCCGACCCCTCCATCAACGAGCGGCAGAAGCAGGTACTGCTGCAGATCTACGAGTCCTTCCGCAAGGAGAACGGATTCGATACGGACACGACCAAGGACACCTCCGCTGACGGCCCCCGCACGGCCGGCGCGAGCGATGCCGAGCAGGACCACACACCCTCACACTGATCTGCGTTCCGGGAGGACCACAGTCATGGCCATCACCGATGACCTGCGCAAGACCCTCACCGACCCGACCCCCCTCTACTTCGCGGCCGGCACCGCCGATCTCGCCGTTCAGCAGGCCAAGAAGGTGCCCGCGCTGATCGAGCAGCTCAAGGCCGAGGCCCCGACCCGCTTCGACGCCGTGCGCAACACCGACCCCAAGGTGGTGCAGGAGAAGGTGACGGCCCAGGCCAAGGAGGCGCAGGCCACCGTCCAGGCCAAGGTCACCGAAGTGCTGGGGAGCCTCGACACCGACCTGAAGAAGCTCGGCGAGACCGCCCAGGACCTCGCGCTGCGCGGCGTGGGCGTGGCCGCCGAGTACGCCGTCAAGGCCCGTGAGACGTACGAGAAGGTCGCCGAGCACGGCGAGCAGACCGTGCGGGCCTGGCGCGGCGAGGCCGCCGAGGAGCTCACGGAGATCGCCGTCGCCGTCGAGCCGGAGCCGCAGGCCAAGGCCGGGGCGAAGGGCGACGCGAAGAGCCAGGCCGAGGTCCCGGCGCAGGCCGCGGCCGAGGACAAGAAGGCTGCTCCGGCCCGCAAGCCCGCCCCCCGCAAGCAGGCCGCCAAGAAGACCACCCCGCCGGCCGGCAAGTGACCGACGGGTGACCGAGGAGGATGTGCCGGGCGCGCGGCGGTATGCCGGCGCCCGGCACACCGCTCGCTCCGCGGCTCCACCGCACCACTCATCGCGTCCGGGGCACCCTCGGGGGTACCTTGGCCGCGAGGCGACACCAACCACTCCTTAGGCGGTGCTCAGCATGTTGCGCACGGGATTCGATCTCGGCCTGTGGCTCATCCTCGACCTGGTCTTCGTCGTCAGCTCGGTGACCGCACTGGTCATGGCGGCCATGGCCCGGGAGGACGCCTATCGCGCCTCCGGCAAGCAGACCAAGTCCTTCTGGCTGATCATCCTCGGCGTCACGGTCGCGGTGAACCTCTTCGTCTCCGTGCTGTTCCTGTCGATCGCCGGCCTGATCGCGAGCATCGTTTTCTTCGTGGACGTACGGCCGGCGCTGCAGCAGGTGTCCGGCGGTGGCCGCCGCCGCGGCGGCTCCAGCAGCGACGGTCCGTACGGTCCCTACAACGGCGGACGGTAACCGGCGCCGGTCAGCCGCGGCCGTTCCGGCTCAGCAGCAGGACCGCCACGTCGTCGGTCAGGTCTCCGCCGTTCAGATCGCGTACCTCGCCGACCGCCGCCTCCAGCAGCGCCTCGCCGTCCAGACCCGCCGCCAGCTGGCGGTTGATCATCCGGACCATGCCGTCCTGGCCGAGGCGCTGTTTGGTGTCCGGCCCCTGACGGCCCTCGATCAGGCCGTCCGTGTACATCATCAGGCTCCACGACGCCCCAAGCTCCACCTGGCGGCGCGGCCAGCGGGCGCGCGGCAGCAGGCCGAGCGCCGGGCCCCCGTCTTCGTACGGGAGCAGCTGCGCATCCCGCCCCTTCCGGGCGATCAGCGGGGCCGGATGGCCGGCGAGGCACAGCCCGGCCCGCCGGCCGTCCGGCGCTATGTCCACGGTGCACAGCGTCGCGAAGATCTCCTCGCTCTCACGCTCGTGCTCCAGCACCCGCTGGAGGGTGGAGAGCAGTTCGTCGCCGCACAGGCCCGCGAAGGTCAGTGCGCGCCAGGCGATCCGCAGTTCCACCCCGAGCGCCGCCTCGTCCGGGCCGTGCCCGCAGACGTCGCCGATCATGGCGTGGACCGTGCCGTCCGGGGTGCGGACGGTGTCGTAGAAGTCGCCGCCGAGCAGCGCGCGTGAGCGCCCGGGGCGGTAGCGCGCGGCGAAGCGCAGATCGGAGCCCTCGAGCAGGGGAGTGGGCAGCAGGCCACGCTCCAGCCGCGCGTTCTCCTGGGCGCGCAGCCGGGACTCGGCCAGCTTCACCTGGGTGACGTCGGCGCGCTTGCGCTCCACCGCGTACCGCACGGCCCGGCTCAGCAGTCGGCCGTCGAGCTCTTCGCGCACCAGGTGGTCCTGGGCGCCGACCCGTACCGCCTCGGCGGCCAGCTCGGCGTCGCCGGACGCGGTCAGGGCCAGCACGGCGTGCCGGGGTGCGAGACGCAGGACGTGCTTGAGGGCGCCCAGCTCGTCGTCCTGGGGGCGGGAGGGCAGTGCGAGGTCGACGAGTACGCAGTGCACGTCGTCGGTGAGCAGCCGCTCCGCCTCGGTGAGATTGCGGGCGGTGCGGATACGGATCCGGCTTCCGGACGCGTCGAGCAGTCCGGGGACGCTGAAGGTGCCCGCCGGGTCGTCCTCGATGACCAGCAGGGTGAGGTCGCCGCCGATACCGCGAGGGGCGGTCTCCGCGACGGGAACGTTCCTCTGTCGCGGTACGGGTACGGGCATGGGTCTGCTTTCCTTCCCTCCCCCCGAGGGCGCGGCAGGTCGACGATCGACGTCCCGCCAGACGGGGACCATAGCGGTATGCGGTGGCCGAACGGAATGGCGATCAGAGAAGAGCGGATGGCATATGCCGCGCATGGGGAGGTAGTTGGCACTCAAGCCATGACGAACATCACGCCGATCGTCCCGTTTGTCACGTAATATCCCGCGTGGCGCACGTCACTTGGCCCGGGCGTCGACGACAGCGCCGCATGTGCCATGTCACCGGAGCGCGGTGCGCACCGCATGGCAAAGTCACCCGGCATGGCGCACATCACCCGGCGCGCGCCGGCCTTCCAGGGGCCGGCGCCGCGTCACTTGTCGGGGCGTACGACCCCGAGGATCGCCATGGAACCCGCGCCCGCGACCGTCACATTCCGGCCCGGCCGCGGTGCATGCACTATCGCGCCGTCCCCGATGTACATCCCCACATGGCTGGCGTCCGAGTGGTAGATGATCAGGTCACCGGGGCGCATGTCCCTGATCTGGACACGGGGCAGCAGACGCCACTGCTCCTGCGAGGTACGCGGAATGGCCCGCCCGGCAGCCAGCCACGCCTGTGAGGTGAGCCCGGAACAGTCGTACGAACCGGGGCCCTCGGCGCCCCACTCGTACGGTTTGCCGATCTGCCTGGTCGCGAAGGCGATGGCCTCCTTGCCCTGCACGCTCGCGCGGCCGTTGATCTCCTTCAGTACGCCCGAGCCCAGCCAGGCCGCCTGTGCGTCGTACTGAACCTGGCGCTCCATCTCGAGGAGCCGCGCGAGCTCCTCCTTCTCCAGCCTGTCCTCGAGCTTCTTGGCCGCGGCGATCTTCTCCTTGATCTCCTTCTTGGCCTTCTCCTGCTTGCGGCGGTTGGCCTCGAGCTTCTGCCACTGGGTGCTGGCGTCCTTGGTGTACGTCGCCAAGTCGGCCTGTGTCCGGGTCAGTTCGGTCAGCAGGTCGTTGGTCGCCTTCTGTCCTTGCTGTATCCGGCCGATTCCGTCGATGAACAGCTGCGGATCGTCGACGAGGACCAGTTGCGCCTCGGGCGGCAGGCCGCCGCCGCGGTACTGGGCGCGGGCAGCCGCCCCCACCCTGTTCTTGATGTCGTCGATGCGGGCCTGCCCCCTGGCCATCTCCTGGGCCAGCTTCACGATTTCGGCCGACTGCTCGGCGGCCTGCTCCTCGGCGAGGTTGTACGCGTCGGTCGCCGACGCCGCCTTGCGGTACAGCGCCTCGATCTCCTGGCGCACCTCTTCGAGGGTGCGCTCCGGCGGCGCGGGTGCTCCCGGCTCGGTCACGGAGGCCGGGGCGCTCGGCGGTGGCTCGGGGGCCGCGAAGGCCGGGCCGCCGGACGCCAACACGGTCAGTGCGCACACCAAGGTGACGGCGGCAGTGGCAACGTGGCGTCGGTTCACGACTCCCCCTCCGGGCGAACACCGATCACGTGAATGTGATTTACCGTCAGTAACTTGTCCGTGACGTCCGTGATGGTGTCACGGCATCCGCAAAAGTGACAGGGCCAAACGCGGGGTTGATCGCACGTCACCCCGGATGCGTCGCATCCCGGATGCCGCCGCAGGGCCGGCCGGCAGATCAGTCCCGTCGATCATCCCCACCCACGGGCCGCCTGCCGATCCCCCGACCTTCCCCACCCGACAGTGACGAACGGCGCACCGCTCGCGTTCCCGTACCCGGCCGGTGCGTGCGACGTTCACCCGAAGGTGGGTGCGAGGGCCGTCCATTCAACGGTGACTTCACCCTGCCGCCACCGCCGTCGGTCGTCCACCAGCGGCCAACTGCCCGCCAGATCACCGACGGCCCGGATCCAGCGCTGCCGCGCGCCCAGCGGGGCGAACGGCGCCGCTGCCGCCCACGCCCGGTCGAAGTCCCGCAGAAAGGCGTGCACCGGCTCGCCCGGCACGTTGCGGTGGATGAGCGCCTTGGGGAGCCGTTCCGCCAGATCGGAGGGACGCTCGAGCGACCCGAGCCGGGTCGCGAAGGTCACGGTCCGCGGCCCTTCGGGCCCCAGCGCCACCCATACGTGCCGCCGCCCGATCTCGTCGCAGGTGCCCTCCACCAGCAGTCCGCCCGGCGCCAGCCGGCCGCACAACCGGGCCCACACGGCGGCGACCTCGTCCTCGTCGTACTGGCGCAGCACGTTGGCCGCCCGGATGAGCTCCGGGCGCCGGGCGAGCGGGATCTCGAACCCGCCGTGGCGGAACGTCAGTCCGTCGCGCTCGTACGGCTTCGCGGCCGCGACCCTGGCAGGGTCGATCTCGATGCCGACGACCTCGCAGCGCGCGTCGGCCGTGCGCAGGCGCTGCAGCAGTTCGACGGCGGTCCAGGGGGCCGCCCCGTAGCCGAGGTCGACGGCGACAGGCGCGGCGGTGTTGCGGCGCAGCGCGATCGCGTGGGTGGCGGCGATCCAGCGGTCCATGCGGCGCAGCCGGTTGGGGTTGGTCGTCCCCCGGGTCACGGCGCCCACGGGGCGGTGCGGGCCGGCGGGACGGGTCATGGAAGTGAGGGTAAGCCGTCCGGGCGACGCTTCGCGCAGACGGCAATGATTTGGCAAAGTGGGGCAAAGGCCGGGCCGCGCGGAAATGGAAGTCGATGCTCCGCTGTTGTCAGGCGTGCAGGGTCGTTCACGGCCCCGCTTGTCGTGCCCGCGAGCGAGGAGGAACGCCGACGTGAGCCAGTACGTCTCCCGCCTCGGCGGCAGCCTGGTGGCGCCGCGCATCCGGTTCCCAGGCGGCCACCGCAAGCCGCGCAGGATCGCCATGCTCAGCGTCCACACGTCCCCGCTGCACCAGCCGGGTACGGGCGACGCGGGCGGTATGAACGTCTATATCGTCGAGCTCGCCCGACGGCTCGCGGCCATCAACATCGAGGTCGAGATCTTCACCCGGGCCACCTCCGGCGGGCTGCCCCCTGCCGTGGAGCTCGCGCCCGGGGTCCTCGTACGCCATGTGGACGCCGGGCCCTACGAGGGTCTCGCCAAGGAGGACCTCCCGCCGCAGCTGTGCGCGTTCACACACGGTGTGATGCAGGCCTGGGCGGGCCACCGGCCCGGCCACTACGACCTCGTCCACTCGCACTACTGGCTCTCCGGCCATGTCGGCTGGCTCGCGGCCGAGCGGTGGGGCGTCCCGCTGGTGCACGCCATGCACACCATGGCCAAGGTCAAGAACGCCGCGCTGGCCGATGGGGACAGTCCCGAGCCGGCCTCCCGCGTCATCGGCGAGACCCAGATAGTGGGCGCCGCCGACCGGCTGATCGCCAATACGGCGGAGGAGGCGGACGAGCTCGCCCGTTTCTACGACGCCGATCCCGCCAAGGTCGCCGTCGTCCACCCAGGCGTCAACCTCGACGTGTTCCGGCCCGGTCCCGGCGGCGTCCCCGGTGACGCCGCCGGCCGCGCGGCCGCCCGTGCCCGCCTCGGACTGCCGCAGGACGCGTTCATCCCGCTGTTCGCGGGCCGTATCCAGCCGCTGAAGGCCCCGGACATCCTGCTGCGCGCCGTCGCGCTGCTGCTGGAGCGCGACCCGTCCCTGCGCTCGCGCATCGTCGTGCCGGTCGTCGGCGGGCCGAGCGGCAGCGGTCTCGCCAAGCCCGAAGGGCTGCAGAAGCTGGCTGCCCGGCTCGGGATCGCCGATGTGGTCCACTTCCAGCGTCCGGTCGGCCAGCAGCGGCTCGCGGACTGGTTCCGGGCCGCGTCCACGCTGGTCATGCCCTCGTACAGCGAGTCCTTCGGACTGGTCGCGATCGAGGCGCAGGCGACCGGCACGCCGGTGGTCGCCGCGGCGGTCGGCGGGCTTCCGGTGGCGGTACGCGACGAGCTGACCGGCTTCCTGGTCCCCGGCCATGACCCCGCGGACTACGCGGACACGCTGCGCCGTTTCGTCCTCGACCCGTCCCTGTCGCAGACGATGGGCGCCGCAGCGGCACAGCACGCGCAGTCCTTCGGCTGGGACGCGGCGGCGTCGGCGACGGCGGACGTCTACACGGCGGCGATGTACGAGCACCGCCACCGCGCAGCCCACCGCAACTAGGCCCTGTCCGGGCGATCTTGTCGGGCCTGCGGCGACGGCTACGGCGCCTCGCTGTGTTGTCGGAGTCGCCCGAGTACGTCCCGTACGAGGGCGATCTCCCCCGGCCTCCGGCCGGGCGGTGCCCCAAACGCCTTGCGATGCGTCCCCTCGGCCCTGGCGGCCTGGGGAGACCCCGTGCCTCGGCCCTGGCGGCCTGGGGAGACCCCGTGCCTCGGCCCTGGCGGCCTGGGGAGACCCCGTGCCTCGGCCCTGGCGGCCTGGGGAGACCCCATGCCTCGGCCCTGGCGGGCCTGGGGAGACCCCACGTATCCGACGCCGCAGGCTGGTCCTCGAAGATCGCCCGGACAGGGCCTGGCTCCTCCTCCACGGCGCTCGGCACAGGGGGCCGGCCGGGAACCCGTGCCGCGCGCCACATCCCGGACGCTCGCGCGGACGTGTGCCGCCCGCTGACGTACGCTCCCCCCATGGCTGACGTACAGCAGGTGGCGCAGGTCATCGAGCGGACCCTCAAGGACGCGGATCTCGAATGGGAGAGTCCTCGCGCGGGCTCGTACGTCGTCAAACTCCCCGGCACCCGCAAGCTGTCGACGACCTGCTCCCTCCTCGTCGGCAAGCACTCGCTGTCGATCAACGCATTTGTCATCCGCCACCCCGACGAGAACGACGCGGCCGTGCACCGCTGGCTGCTGGAGCGCAATCTCAAGCTGTACGGGGTGAGTTACGCGGTCGACCGGCTCGGCGACATCTACCTGGTCGGCAAGCTGCCCCTGTCCGTGGTCAGCGAGGACGAGCTCGACCGGCTGCTCGGCACCGTCCTCGAGGCGTCGGACGGCGCCTTCAACTCGCTTCTCGAGCTGGGCTTCGCAAGCGCGATCCGCCGCGAGTACGAGTGGCGGGTCTCCCGCGGTGAATCGACCCGTAACCTCGACGCGTTCACGCATCTCACGCAGCGCCCCGCCGACTGACCCTCGGCCTCGCGGGCCTCGCCGGAGAGACCAGCAGCCGTCCTAGGCGTCAGCCGGAGCGGGCGCGGGCGCGGAGTCGGCCGGGGCCTTGGCCCCGCTCTCGGTCCTGGGCTCACGCAGCCCCCGCATCAGCAGCCAGTACCCGGCCGCCGCCACCGTGCCGATGGCCGCGCACGAGCCCCACAGCCACCCGGCGCCGAAGCGGTCGATGGTGTAGCCGGCCATCAGCGGCGCGACCAGGGCCGCGACCGACCAGGACATGGTGTACATGCCCTGGTAGCGGCCGCGTCCGTGCACCGGGGAGAGCCGGACCACCAGGCCCATCTGTGTCGGCGAGTTGATGATCTCGGCCAGCGTCCAGACGCACACGGTCAGCGCGTACACGCCGAGCGACCCGGCGAACGCGGTCAATCCGAACCCGTAGCCCGCCAGCAGGGCGGAGAGGACCAGCAACTGCTGCGGGTCGCGGTGCTCGATGAACCGGGTGACCGGGATCTGCAGGGCGACGATCAGTACGCCGTTGACCGCGATGACGAGGCCGTAGTCCGACGGGGAGAAGCCGGCAAGGCCCATGGCCACGGGCAGGCCGACCGAGCCCTGCATGAAGACCAGCGAGATCAGGAAGGACAGACAGACGACGCCCATGTAGCGCCCGTCGCGCAGCACGGTCCCGAGCCGGGTCTCCGGCTCGTGCGCTCCCGCAGCGTCCGTGCCGCGCTGCGGGCGGGACTCCGGCAGCTTGGCGAAGACCACTACCGCGCAGGTCAGCGTGAGCGCGGCCTCGCCGAGGAAGCCCGCGAGATAGCTGTACTCGGCGATGAGACCGGCGGCCGCCGCGGAGATCGCGAATCCCAGGTTGATCGCCCAGTAGTTCAGGGCGAAGGCTCGTACCCGGTCCTCTGGCCGGACGATGTCGGCCATCATCGCCTGCACGGCCGGCCGGGACGCGTTGCTCGTCATGCCGACGAGGAAGGCGACGGCGGCGATCGCCACGGGATGGTGCATGAAGCCGAGCAGCGCCACGGACAGAGCCGTCGAGGTCTGGGCGATCAGCAGCGTCGGCCGCCGTCCGAGCCGGTCGGCCATCACGCCCCCGCCGAGCGAGGACACGACACCGCCGAGGCCGTGCAGGGCGGCCACGAGCCCTGCGTACGAGGCTGAGTAGCCGCGCTCCAGCGTCAGGTACAGAGCCATGAAGGTGGCGACGAACGCGCCGAGCCGGTTGACGAGCGTGCTCGTCCACAGCCACCAGAACTCGCGGGGAAGGCCCGAGACGCTCTCTCTCACGGCACGTCGCACACCGGCGATGGACATACGGGATCCCCCCACGGAGTGTTCGACCTGCTGTAAGTGGCCAAGCTGGCATCAGCAAATTACATACGGGGGGTTCCCGGCCGCCAGTCAATTGACGGGCCCCGTCAATCGAACGGGCCGCCCTGTCCGCTCCTCGGGCACACGCGCGGGGCGTCAGGGGTGTCGATTAGGCTCAGCCGTATGGCCGACGCACCGTACAAGCTGATCCTCCTCCGCCACGGCGAGAGCGATTGGAACGCAAAGAACCTGTTCACCGGCTGGGTGGACGTCAACCTCACGGAGAAGGGCGAGAAGGAGGCAGTCCGCGGCGGTGAGCTGCTCAAGGACGCCGGCCTGCTCCCCGACGTGCTCCACACCTCCCTCCAGAAGCGCGCCATCCGCACGGCGCAGCTGGCCCTGGAGTCCGCCGACCGCCACTGGATCCCGGTCCACCGCTCATGGCGGCTGAACGAGCGCCACTACGGCGCGCTGCAGGGCAAGGACAAGGCGCAGACGTTGGCCGAGTTCGGCGAGGAGCAGTTCATGCTCTGGCGCCGCTCGTACGACACCCCGCCGCCGGCCCTCGCCGACGACAGCGAGTTCTCGCAGGCGAACGACCCCCGCTACGCGACGATCCCCAGCGAGCTGCGCCCGCGCACGGAGTGCCTCAAGGACGTCGTCGAGCGCATGCTGCCGTACTGGTACGACGGCATCGTCCCGGACCTCCTCACCGGCCGCACGGTCCTGATCGCCGCCCACGGCAACAGCCTGCGCGCCCTGGTCAAGCACCTGGACGGCATCTCGGACGCCGACATCGCGGGCCTGAACATCCCGACCGGCATCCCGCTGGTCTACGAGCTCGACGCCGACTTCAACCCGCTCAAGCCGGGCGGCACCTACCTCGACCCGGACGCCGCGGCGGCGGCGATCGAGGCCGTGAAGAACCAGGGCAAGAAGAAGTAGCTTTCGTGATCACGCCCCTGATCCGCACTTTCGGTGCGGATCAGGGGCGTGATCACGGTCTGGCACCTACCTGGAACCTCAGCCCGTGTGATCTTGCGGGCGGAGAGCCTGCCCGAGAGCCTTCCGGGCCCGCTCCCGGCTTCTTGGCATGAGGCGCGCGTACACCTTCAGCGTCAGCCCCGGGTCGGAGTGCCCGAGGTATTCAGCAAGAGCCTTGATGCAGCTCGCTGCGCTCGCGCGCGACGGCGTTCGGGGGCTCCCGCCCGCCGCGTGCTTCCGGGCCGACTCGGACCTAGCGTGCCCGACGGGTCGGCACAGTCCCTGCGACTCTCCCGGCCAGCTCGCGCGGGAGCGCCCCGCGGCGCGTGGCTGCGAAGCGCCTTGTGGGGTTCAGTCGATCCGCTCCCCGTCGCGCGTACCGCCCTTGCAGAGGTTGTCCGTCAGATCGGGCGTTCCGCCGCCCTGCCTGCACTCAGAAGGGGTGACGTAGGATGGGGCACCCTGTGCGGTGGCGGCGGCGGTGGCGGCGCCGGTGAGGCCGAGTCCGGCGAGGGCTGCCGTGGCGGTGACGGCGGCGAGGATTCGTCGAATGCGCATTTGGTTTCCCTTTCACGGATTGCCTCGGTTGGGGTACTAGTCAGCTTGATCTTCACCCATGTGGGTGGCACGTCATGTTGGGCCATTCGGGTGACAGTGCTGTCGGGTGCGGGGTCGGTGACGCGACCCGTCGGACAGGCCCTGGAACGAAGAGACCACCCCGGCCGGATGGGTGGTCTCTTCGTTGTTCCGGAGGGGGCAGCGTCCGCAACCGGCCCCATGCTGAGAGCCGTGTTGACCTGCGAAAACGCGCCCTTGGCGGCGGAGGGTGGGTGGACGCTACACATTCTGTTGAGCGTCCGCAGGAAAAGTGCAGGTCAGAGGGGGCGAGCGATCCCCGGCGGACGCTATTTTCCCTTAACTCTCAAGTTTTGCTGGGGACGGCTTTTCAGGCGGGGCGGGATCGTGGGCCCGGCTGCCCGCCCGCCCCCCTGAAAAGCCGTGGTGAACCACAGAGAGCGGGGGAGGCCCGGCGGCACCTGCCCACGTCTGGCGCCTGCCCCTTGGAAGGCCCGCAGGGCAGCAGTCCAGGAGCGGGCGTCCCCGGGGCAGGTACAGGCGCCCTACGCAAGCAAGAAGAGCACCCGCGGACGTGACGTGCTCCTCTTGCTTGTGCAGGGCGGTCGTGGCGCACCCTGATGCCTTCCAAGCGAGGGCGACGAGTGCCCCGCTCCTGGACTGCTGCCTGCAGGAGCGTGGGGGAACCGTGCGCGGGTGTCAGGGTCAGGTGTCAGGGGGGTGTCAGCGCGCGCTGTTAGGGAGCGTGACACCCGCGCCTGCCCAGGGGTTTGGGTGTTGGGCGGCCGTGACGGTGTTAGGCGTTGGAGGTCATCTCATTTGGTTGCCTCGGTAGGCCTTGGGGCGTGGTGGGGATCGTTGAGCGGCTGGTGCCGGACGAGTTGTGGGACTTGTTCCAGCGGGTGGTGCCGGAGGCGCGTTCGCGGCCTCATGGCGGTGGCCGCCGCCGGCATGGCGACCGTGAGGTGCCGGCCGCGATCGTGTTCGTAACCACTTCGGGATGCACGTGGCAGCAGTTGTCCGCTGTGTCGTTCGGTCCGTCGGGGGCGACGGCTCACCGCCGTTTTGCCGAGTGGACGAAGGCCAGGGTGTGGGCCAAGCTCCACCGCCTGGTCCTCGACGAGCTCGGCTCCTGCGGCGAGTTGGACGGGTCCGCGTCGGTCAGCGGGTGCGGAGACTGCTGGTGTACACGTCCGTACGGTTCTGTGGTGCGCTGGAGTGGGTCTCGGTGAGCACCGCCCGTACTCCCTTGCCGTCTGCCACCAGGCCTTGGTAGTCGCCGAGGAAGTGGCCCCCGGCGAACGGCGCCTGCAGCCAGTCGAAGACCCGCGAGATCCGTCGTTCGGTCCGGAGCTTCGGGTTTCCGTGCTGCAGCGTGGCCAGTTGGTAGGCGGTGGGCAGGGTGGTGGTGTTGCCGGGCTTGAGGAAGCGCAGGTCGTAGTAAGTGAGCGCGACCGTGCCCCGCACGGTGACCGCGATCGACGGTGAGAAGGCCGGAACGCCCTTGGGGCTGATCAGCTCCGGGGTCCCCCAGGTGCGTCCGCCGTCGGTGGACCGCACAAGCTGGACGGAGTCGAACTTTCCACCGGAGAAGTCCGAGCCCTCGTAGGCCATGTACAGCGTGCCTGTCCTGGGGTCGACGGCCGGGCTCGGCAGGGTGGCCGCGGCGCGCAGCAGTTTGGTGGGGTCGTTCGGGTCGACCTCCGGTACGGAGGTGTCCCGGGCCACGGTGACCGGGGCACTCCAGGTCTCTCCGGCGTCGGTCGAGGTGACCACCTCGTAGCGGGCTTCGACGACGGTGCTCAGGTCGTCGGAGTAAGTGATCCGGTCGAAGAAGTCGTACAGGGTGCCGGTGCGCCGGTCGGCGACGATCAGATGGCCGATGGTCTGTGTGTTGGGCACGGTGCTGGTGTCGACGAACGGCCGGGCCTTGCTCCAGGTGCGGCCGCCGTCGCGGGTGAGGGAGATGTAGCCGGGACCGTCGAGGGAGCTGGGGCCGGGTGGGTCGTTGTCGAGGCGGTTCCAGACCTGGTAGGCGGTGCCCTTGCGGATCGGGTCGGCGGTGAGTGAGGGCTTGTCGTTGAAAAACGGCTGCTCGTCGACGTGCGTGGTGGTGAGGTTCTGCCAAGTGCGGCCGCCGTCGCGGGACGTGACTGCCAGGAGGGCGCTGCGCGTGCTCTTCGTGAAGTCGACGCCCTCCCCGCCGGCGTAGACCGTGCCGTCCGGTCCGGTGCTCACCCAGGGGTCGGAGGCCCGTTCGAAGTCCGCGCCGCCGGGGGCGCACAGGCTGAACGGCAGCGTGCTCCGGTGGAAGGTGTGGCCGTCCGTGGTCCAGCCGGCCGCCAGGCCACGGGCGCCGCCGTCGTTCCAGCGGTCCTGCTGGAACACGGTGACCACGCGCTTGGGGTCGCGCGGATCGACGGACAGGTACGGCTCGACCTCGGTGCCCGGGTAGACGATGCTGTCGGGGGACCTCGCTCCGATGGTGCACTTCGCGTACGGGTCGCCGTGGGACACCTTGACCAGTGGTGTGCCGTCGGGGTTCCGGTCTGCTGCGGCGGGAGTCGCGCCGGTGACCGTGACGAGCAGCAGCGCGGCGGTGGTGACGGCGGTGGTGACGGCGGTCAGGGGCAGGAAGACGCGCATGCGGGATCTCCTCCGGGCCTGTCGGCCGGGGTACGGGACCGCCGTCATCGGGGCGGCCTGGGGCGCGGAGGCGTACCGGAACGCGAGGGTGGGGCGCTCCGCTTGGTCCTCTTCGGCGTTGCAGCCGGTGCCCTTGATGGGCCGAACGACGGAGTCGTCCCCGGGGTCGTCGAGGAGCACGGCGGAGCCGACCGGCGGGTGCACCGAGCCGGTCGGCTCCTTGGTCGTGCTGTTACGGCGCCGTCTCGTAGGTCCCCGGAGAAGGCCGTGGGCCGCGTGCCGGTTGGCGATGCCGGCGGGGTCGGCCTTGGCTCAGACGGGTTGGTGGAGCGGGATGCCCTGCTGGACCTCTTCCACGGTGAGGATGAGTCAGGGCATCTCTAGAACTGACGGAGGTTATTGACAGGTGGGTCTCTCATCTCCAGGAGACCTGCATGATGACCGAACGCGAGCTATCACGGCGTGCGAGGTACCGGCTGGCGGTGCTGCGCCATGCGGAGGAGGTGAGCGGCAGTGTTGCCGCCACCTGCCGCTACTACGGCATCAGCCGCCAGTGCCACTACATATGGCTGCGAGGCTATGAGGCCGAGGGCCTTGAGGGACTGAGGGACCGCTCGAGCGCACCGCACCACACGCCGCACGCCACCAAGGCAGACGTCGTCGAGAAGAAACTCTGGCTGCGCCAGCAGTACCACTTCGGCCCGGCAAAGATCGCGATGTACTTGGATCGGTATCACGACGTCAAGGTCAGCTCGTCCGGCGTGTGGCGCATCCTGAAGAAGGTGGGCCGGTCTCACCGCATCGACTCCGAAGAGTTCTACCGCCTCCTGGAGGGGCAGGTCATCGACGACGTCAACCTGTTCAACGTCAAGCTCCAGGAGTGGGAGGACTACTACAACTACGATCGCCCCCCACGGCGCACTCACCGGCCAGACACCCTACGAACGACTCCGACAGAAAGCCCAGAACCCACTGTCGTAGGCCTCCGTCAGTTGCACAGTGCCGCGGTGTCAAGACGGGCGCGGGCGATCCACCCAACGGTGGACCGGGTGCCGTCACCCCATACGCACCGCGCCGGGCGCACCGGCCGGACTGGTTGCCCAGCGTGCGCCGACCGGTCAAGTGATCGCCGGCGTGGTCCCGTCAGGCAGCGCGCAGGCGTAGCCGGCGTAGGGGCGTGAAACGATCTGTCCGCCGGCGGCCGTGCAGTCGTCTCTGGAGATGTTCGGAGACGAGGCGGCCCCGGCGCTGACAGCGCCGACGGCGCTCACGCCGGCAAGCGTTGCCGCGGCCAGGGCGAGGCCCAGGATTCTTCGCATGCGCATGACTTCCTCCTCCTCTCAGGCGCCTTCGTTCGGCCTTCGGGAAGGACAAGTCTCAAGACGACGGCGCCCTCTTACTCAGCATGGGCGCTCCGCATGAGGCCCGCGAGGCGAGGCTGGGCGCCGCGCCGGGGCGGTGACTACCCGGCCCCGGAGAGGCATGACGTCACCGGGGGTCAAGGAGGAGACGGGCCGTACCTGCCTCCGACCGGTGCCGGCGAGCGGCTGCCGCGATCGGTCTTCTAACGCGGTTCGTGGGCCGCCGCCCGGCAGGCACCGGTCGCGGCGCCGCCCGCCACTCCGGCCCCGGTCAGCCCGGTCACACAACTCTGCAGGTCTCCGACCACGCCACGGCTGCAGGCCGCTGTGACGGAGTCGGAAGCGGTGGCACCGGCCAGTTCGGCCATCTGTGTGCAGGCGGGGATGTCCGCCCGGACCGCGGGAGCGGCGAGGACCGCACCGCCGAGGGTGAGGGTCAGGCAAGTGAGGGCACCGGCGACACGGGTCGACGTGCGCATGGGACGTACCTGCCTTCCGGGTTGGTCGCGCGGTCCTGGTCCCGGCGGGCCGGATCCACGCGGTAAGGCCGCCTGGCGACGCTCGGTGAGTGGTGCCCCCTCCATTGAGCCGCACCGGGACATGGTCGCCAGGCCGAAGGAGAGGGCCCCGGACCGGATGAGACACACTCGGACCTCCACTCGCGGGCCCTCACTCCAGCGTCGCATCCTCTCCCCCGTCCGTCCTGGGCACCCGGGGGCGGCCGCGCTGAGTAACTGCGATTGTGCGAAGCGCGGTTGCCGGCCCGTCCGGCCGACCAGGTGGATCGGACGGCCCAGCGTCCCGCCCGGCCGGTCCCCTGCACACCGCCGGGCGCGGCTCGGCCGGGGAGGGAAATACCCGGCGCGACCCTGACCCGCCAAGCCGTGCTCAAGCGGGTCCATCAGCGTGCGACTGCACTGCGTCGGCTCATGCCGCAGTTGCTCAGTGTCGAGGGCTAGCGGCTCATTGCCCGTTGTCGCCAAAGGTGAGCCGGCATGGGCGCACCTCGACCTCGTTCACCTAACAGGCCATCTCGTTGGGCATGTTCGCTAAGACGTCATCTCATTTGGCTGAGTACGCTGCCGGTTGTGGCAGGGATCGTTGAGCCGCTGGTGCCGGACGAGTTGTGGGAGCTGTTCCAGCGGGTGGTGCCGAAGGCGCCTTCGCGACCTCAGGGCGGTGGCCGGCGTCGGCACGGCGACCGCGAAGTGATGGCTGCAATCGTCTTCGTGGCGACCTCTGGCTGCACGTGGCAGCAGTTGCCGACCGCGTCGTTCGGGCCGTCCGGCGCGACGGCTCACCGCCGATTCACCGAGTGGACGAAGGCCCGGGTGTGGGCCAAACTCCACCGCCTGGTCCTCGACGAACTGGGATCCCGCGGCGAGTTGGACTGGTCCCGGTGCGCGATCGACTCGGTCAACATGCGGGCATTGAAAAGGGGGAGCTGACAGGTCCGAGTGAGTCCTGTAGACCGGGGCAAGTACGGGTCAAAGATCCACCTGATCACGGAGCGGACCGGCCTGCCCCTGTCCATCGGGATCTCGGGCGCCAACACGCACGACAGTCAGGCACAGATCCCACTGGTGAAGGGCATACCGCCAGTCGTCGTCTCGGGGCCGTGACGGGGCCGTGCGAGTCGGAGACGCGGCCTGTCGACCAGCTGGATCCGCACATCGATCGCGACAGCGGCAGCTACCGAGGCAGCCGCCCACATCGCGAGCTCGAGCCGTGCGCGGACCGCACCGAGGGCGATGCCGACCGGTACTGGCTGCCGACGTGCGCAACCGGTACGGCGGGGAACCGTCCGCACAGGACTACCTCGCCTGCGGGCCCTGGGGGAGGGGAAGCCGGGCCTCCTGCTCTCCTCGGTGATGTGACGCCACGCATTCACGATGGATTCGCCCCGGCGACAGGACGGAACCCTCGGAGCCCCGGATTCCAAGGAAAACGGGGCTCCGACGTGTGCGGGTACCGGCTAGACGCGGTCCTGGAAGACGCAGCTCCACACGTGCGTGCCCGCGACGCTGCCGTCGGCGCGCACCGCCTCCAGCGTGTAGAAGTGCGTGGTCCCCCGCGCGGCCGTGGTGTCCGTGTAGGCACGGGTCTCCGCCGGCAGCAGTCCGGCGTGCAGCGGCTCGTACGCCTTCGTGGCCGCGTTCCACCGGCTGACCCGGTAGCCCGCGACGGTGTCGCACTCGGCCGTGCTGTCGCACCGCCAGTTGATGGATGGCCCGTCCTCGTCGGGTCCGCCGATCACGGTGCCGTAGCCCATGCTGCCGAGGTCCCAGTCCCGGGTGACCGTCACGGACGGCCGGACGTCCAGCTCGGTGGCCTCGACGACCGTGACCTTCGGGTCGCTCGGGGGCAGCGCGTTGTCCCAGCGGTCCCTGGCGACGACCGCGTACACGTACGTCTCGCCGTCCGGCAGGTCGCCGCAGAGGGCCGCGAGCGGGTTGCTCGTGCCCTCCCGGCAGGAGGTGGAGCTGAGCCACTTGACCGTGCCGTCGGCCTGCCGGACGCCGGTCCAGGCCGCGTAGCGCTCGACGTCGTCCTCGGTCGAGGCCGCCCAGCTCACCAGCACGCCATCGGCGCGCGGGGTGGCCTTCACGCCGGTGACCGGGCCGGGCGCGACGCGGTCGGCGGTGCGGACGACGAGCGGGGCGGACAGCGCCGACTCGTTGCCGGCCGGGTCCACCGCCGCGACCGCGTACGTCACGTACGTGCCCGCGGGCATGTCCAGGTCGTGGCAGATGCCGCCGGTGCTGGTCTCGTCGCTGTTCTCGGCGCAGGTCACGCGGGTGAGCGCGGCCGGGTCGAGGGTCTTGCCGGGCGAGCGGTAGACGCGGTAGGTCCCGCCGTTGTCGAAGTCCTCGTAGAAGCCGTCGGGCTGCTTCCAGTACACGTCGGTGTAGCCGACGCGGACGACGGAGCCGAGGGAGGCCGGGGACTTCGGCGGCGTCCGGTCGACGCCGTCGCCGGTGACGACGGCGTACGCCGACGGGTTGCCGAGCGCGTCGAGGGCGCGGACCCGGTAGTACCGGGCGGTGTTCACGGGTGCGTCGGTGCGGTACGACGTGGCGGTCGTCGTGCCCAGCAGCTCGAACGGGCCGGTGGCCGCGGAGGCGGCGTACACCTCGTACTTCGCGGCGTCGGCGACCCCCTGCCAGGCCAGGGTGGCCCACCACGCGTCGCCGGCGACCGTGAGACCGGTCGGCGCCGCCGGGCCCGTGCGGTCCACGGTCGCAGCGGTGGCGTCGAGGCTGCCGGCGGACTCACGGCCCGCCTTGTCGACGGCGCGGACCTCGTACAGGAAGGTCTGGCCCGTGGCGGGCGTCGCGTCCACGAAGGACGGGGAGGTGAGCAGCGACGAGCCGCTGACCTTCGCCCACTGGGTGGTACTCAGCCGGCGGTACACGCGGTAACCGGCGAGGTCCATCTCCTTGTTCGCGGTCCAGCGCAGGGTGGTCTTCGTGGTGTCCCGGTTGTACGCGGCGGTGAGGCCGGTCGGGGCGAGCGGCTTGACCGTGTCGACGGCTGCCTCGGTGCGCGGGGCGTACGTGAACCCGGCGGAGGCGAAGCCGGTCCAGGCGACGTAGTCCACGCGGATGGTGTGCTTGCCGGCCGGGATGGACAGGTCGACGGTCTTGCGGGCGGTGGTGGAGACGTTCTTCCACAGGTCGATCTTCCGCACGCCGTCGACGTAGACACGCATGCCGTCCTGCGTGGCGGCGGAGAGCCGGAAGGGGCCGCCGGAGCCGAAGTCCCGGGTGAGGGACCAGCGGACGGAGAAGTTGTCCTTGGGCAGCGTGACCCCGGCCGGGTCGCCGTACCCGTAGTTCTCGGCGATGGCGGAGTCGCAGGCGGTCAGCTTCGGCGTGCCGTTGAAGGTGGAGTTGCCGAAGTACTGCGCCCTCCAGACGGGAGAGGCACAGGTGACGGCCGCGGAGGCCGGGGCGGCGGTGATCAGGCCGCCGGTTGCTGCGAGGGCGGCCGTCGCGGCCAGCGCGGTCAGCCGGGTGCGAGTCATCACAGAGAGTGGGGCCCTTTCCGGACCAATGGGAAACAGGTGAAACGCGTGACGCCTGTGTGACCCATGAGGCGGAGGCAGGGTTGCCTCGCCCCTCACCCTTTTTCACGGACGTTCGCGACGCGTCGGCCCTACCGGTGGACGTCAGCCGTAGCGGCGCGGCCGTCGCCCGACCAGCCAGGACCGGCCGACCTCATGAAGCGCTACACCCCGGGGCCGTCTCTGGGCGCGCGCCACTACTGCCCCGACGGAAGCGGGAGATTCGATCAAGTAGCGCATGCGCGCAGCGTACGACCGAGCGCGTTGTCGGAGCCCCCTGCCCGCGGAGCGCTGGGGGCTCGGTGCCGGCCGGGGGCGTCAGCGGGGCGGGGTGCGCCGCGTCAGCAGTTCACTGAGTTCGGCGGTGTCCTGCTCCACCAGGTGCGGGCGCCCGTGGTACTGGGCCGGTGTGTTCTGGAACAGGGTGATCCGCCATGTCTCGCCCTGCCGCTCGGCCACGACGGTCTGATGCGCGTTGGTCGCCGGGTTCAGCTCCTTCGAGCCGGGCGGGAGCATGCCGGCGAGGGCGCGCAGCAGGACCGCGTCCGTGCCGCCCAGGGGCCGGACCTCGCGCTCCGTCGCGACATACGCCGCGGTCGGGTGATCGGCGAAGATCGGCGAGAGATGGTCCCGGATCCGCACGGCGCCGCTCTCCACGCTGCCGTCGAACCCGATGATCGTGCCGTCGTCGGCGAAGAGCCCTGCGAAGTCGTCCGCGCTCCGGCGGTTCCACGCATCGAGCAGCCGGGAGTAGAGGTCGCGGACGGCGGCGTCGGCGTGCTGAGTGGTCACGGGGTGCTCCGACCGTGTGCTGGAGGTTTGCATGGACGCAGATGTGAAGATCGTCTAGCGCTCTGCCCGGGGATTCGTGCCAACTGGCCGCACGAACAGGAGTGTTGGGGGACGGATGCTCGGCATCAGGAAGCTTTCGGGGGTCGCGGCCGCGGGCATGGCCGCCGTGGCGCTCGCCGCCACGCCGGCCGCGGCCAAGGCTCCGTACTGGCAGCCGGTGAAGACGAACTCGTCGTGGTCGTGCTCCGACTACACGTACCACCAGATGTCGTACAACGTGAACTTCAAGGCCTGCGTGGTGAGCAACGACCCGGGCTACAAGCAGGGCGTCCTCGTGGTCCAGAACAACGCCAAGGTGAAGATCGACATCCGTGGACGGGTGTACACCGAGGGAGGCCTCGTCGACCAGAGCCTGGCCTGCATGCACTCCCCGCTCAGCGCCGGGGCCACCACCGGGTGCTTCCTGCCCTCGACCAAGGCGAGTGGAGTCTTCCGTGTCAAGGGCGCCCTGTGGATGAACGGGGACGAGAACGAGAACCTCGACATCGTGTCCTGGCACGACTGAGGCCGACCGTCCGCAGCACGCGGAAGGGCCCCGTCCGGGACGGACGGGGCCCTTCCGCGTGGTGTGCGCGTCAGCCGCACTGGCACGGTGCTCCCGACTGGCAGCCGCAGCCGCAGCCCGAACCGCAGCCGCAGGCGCCGAGAACAGGCAGGAACACCGCGTCCGCGGACGTCGCTTCCTGCTGGGGGTCGGTCGTGGGGGATTCGGCCATGGGTCCCTCCTCATGGGCGTACGCGTCACGGGCGTACGGACCTCGGGCGTACGCAATCGAACGCCCTTTGCCCATTGCACGCCCACCCGGCCGGGCGCATCAACGGCGCACGCGCGCAAGCGCCCCCGGCCCCGTTACGCGCCCTCGACCGCCGTCGGCGGCTGGAGCTCGTCCGCGTGCTCGCCCGTGACCAGGTAGACGACGCGCTTGGCCACCGACACCGCGTGGTCCGCGAAGCGCTCGTAGTAGCGGCCGAGCAGCGTGACGTCCACCGCCGTCTCGATCCCGTGCTTCCAGCGGTCGTCCATCAGGTGCTGGAACAGCGTCCGGTGCAGCGTGTCCATCTCGTCGTCGTCCTGCTCCAGCTGAAGCGCCAGGTCGACGTCCTTCGTGATGATGACCTCCGCCGCCTTCGCCATCAGGCGCTGCGCCAGCTGACCCATCTGCAGGATCGTCGCGTGCAGGTCGTTCGGCACCGCGCGGTCCGGGAAGCGCAGTCGCGCGAGCTTGGCCACGTGCTGGGCCAGGTCGCCCGAGCGCTCCAGGTCCGCGCTCATCCGCAGCGAGGTGACCACGATCCGCAGATCCGTCGCCACGGGCTGCTGCCGCGCCAGCAGCGCGATGGCCCGTGCCTCGAGGTCGTGCTGCAGATCGTCGACCTTCTGGTCAGCGGCGATCACGTTCTCGGCCAGCTTCAGATCGGCATCGAGCATGGCCGTCGTGGCGCGTCCGATCGCCGACCCGACCAGCCGGGCCATCTCGACCAGGCCCTCGCCTATCGAATCCAGTTCCTCGTGGTACGCGTCCCGCATGGGTGTCCCTCTCTTGATGCGACCAGGGTCCGAGTGGGCCCGGTACCCCTACGCTCCCACGCTGTGGCCGGAACAAGACGACATCCTCCCGACCAAATGAACCAGCACTTTCCCCTTGGTGAACTCTGAGCGACGACTGTTCGAGGTGCCACCCGTTTGGCTGGGAGACGGTCCGGGGCCCCGCATAACCTGGGGGGCATGGACGTGAACGCGGCGGTCGCCGCAGCAGCAGCGATCGCCGGTCTGTGCACCGGCGTCATCGCGGTGCTGGCGTTCCGCTGGAGCGAGCGGGAACAGCAACGGCCGACCCGTACCTCGCTCCACACCGATGCCGTGCTCCCGCCCGGCGTCGACACCGTCCTGTCCGTGCTCCGCTCCTCCGCGGTCGTCCTCGACGAGTCCGACTCGGTCGTCAAGGCCAGCTCCGCGGCGTACGCCCTTGGTCTGGTCCGCGGCGGCAAGCTCGCCGTCGAACCCATGCTGCACATGGCCCGCGACACCCGGCGCGACGGCGAGATACGGCAGGTCGAGCTGGACCTGCCCCGGCGCGGCACCGGCCGCGGCGAAGCCCTCGCCGTCTCCGCCCGCGTCGCCCCCCTCGGCTCCCGCCTCGTCCTGCTCCTGGTCGAGGACCTCACCGAGGCCCGTCGCATAGAAGCGGTACGGCGCGACTTCGTCGCCAACGTCAGCCATGAGCTCAAGACCCCGGTCGGCGCGCTCTCCCTGCTCTCCGAGGCGGTCATGGACGCCTCGGACGACCCCGAGGCGGTCACCCGCTTCGCCGGCCGTATGCAGATCGAGGCGACCCGGCTCACCAACCTCGTACAGGAACTGATCGACCTCTCGCGGGTCCAGAACGACGACCCGCTCGAGGACTCCGAGCCCGTACGCGTGGACGAACTGGTTGTCGAGGCCATCGACCGCTCCCGGCACACCGCGTCCACCAAACAGATCACCATGGCCACCGGAGGCACCTCGGACCTGCGTATCTGGGGCAGTCGCGGCCAGCTGGCCGCCGCGCTGGGTAACCTGGTCGAGAACGCCGTCAACTACTCTCCCGCCCACACGCGCGTCGGCATCTCCGCCCGCCGCGTCTCGGCCCCCGGCGGGGATCTCATCGAGATAGCCGTGACCGACCAGGGAATCGGCATCTCCGAGAAGGACCGCGAGCGGGTCTTCGAACGGTTCTACCGTGTCGACCCCGCCCGCTCCCGTGCCACTGGAGGCACGGGTCTGGGACTGGCCATCGTCAAGCACGTGGCCGCCTCGCACGGCGGGGAGGTCACGGTGTGGAGCTCCGAGGGCCAGGGCTCCACCTTCACCCTGAGGCTGCCCGAAGCGGGCGCCGGACGGGACCGCTCACACAACGGACCGGATCGCCTCGAAGAGGACGACGACCGGCCTTACGACACCGATCCGAACAGCGAAATTCCTGCCCCGGAGGTCCTTCCGTGACCCGAGTGCTCGTCGTCGAGGATGAGGAATCATTCAGCGACGCCCTGTCCTACATGCTCCGCAAGGAGGGCTTCGAGGTCGCCGTGGCGACCACGGGCCCCGAGGGCCTCGACGAGTTCGAGCGCAACGGCGCCGATCTCGTCCTCCTCGACCTGATGCTGCCCGGGCTGCCGGGCACCGAGGTGTGCCGCCAGCTGCGCGGCCGTTCGAACGTCCCGGTCATCATGGTGACCGCCAAGGACAGCGAGATCGACAAGGTCGTCGGGCTGGAAATAGGAGCCGACGACTACGTGACCAAGCCCTTCTCCTCGCGGGAGCTGGTCGCCCGCATCCGCGCGGTGCTGCGCCGCCGCGGTGAGCCGGAGGAGGTCACCCCGGCCGCGCTCGAGGCGGGCCCGGTCCGGATGGACGTGGACCGCCATGTCGTCACGGTCTCCGGCGGCAAGGTCGACCTGCCGCTGAAGGAGTTCGACCTGCTGGAGATGCTGCTGCGCAACGCGGGCCGCGTACTGACCCGTATGCAGCTGATCGACCGGGTCTGGGGCGCGGACTACGTCGGCGACACCAAGACCCTCGACGTCCACGTCAAGCGCCTGCGCGCCAAGATCGAACCGGACCCGGGCGCCCCGCGCTACCTGGTGACGGTGCGGGGTCTGGGGTACAAGTTCGAGCCGTAGACCGACACCGGTAACCGGGCGCCGAGTCCGCGCCGTGGAGCGTACGTCCCGTACGCCGCGGCCCGCACGCGCCACGCGCCGACGCGACGGAAGGGGCGGCCCACCGGTGTCCGGTGGGCCGCCCCTTCCGTCGTGCTCGTGTCAGTGACCCGCGGAGTGCGACGCCGACGCGTCGTCCGACGGCTTCTCGGCCTCGCCGCCCGCGGCCTCCTCGGCGGGGGAGCCGGACGGAGTGCCCGACGGCGTGACCGCGGGGGAGCCGGACGGAGTGGCAGCAGGCGACTTGGCCGGCGGGGCCGGCACCGTGCTCGGGCCGAAGCCCGCGAAGTAGCTCGTCGCCGGGACGACCAGCGCCTGCATCTTCACGTCGCCGGTCTCGCTGAAGCGGAAGACCACGTTCTGGAAGCCGCCGTCGTTCACGGCCTCGTTCGCGTTCTCGATCACCGCGGACGCGTTGCCCTTGCCGCCGAAGATGACCCGACCGCCGGCCGGGACCGTGATCGGGCCGGAACCCTTGGCCGGGCTCAGCTCCACCTGGGCCTCGGTGCCCGGCAGGGTGATCGACTCCAGGGTCTGCGCCTTGATGCCGTCATTGAAGACGGTCACGGCCACGACCGCGGGGCCCTCCGCGTCCGGCTCGGGCTGGGTGATGACCGTCGCGTTCTGGAGCTTCAGGTTGTCGATCGCCGTCTCGGGGTTGTCCGGCTTGACCTCGAGGGTCTGCGCGCGGGTGCCCGCACCGCAGGCGGAGAGCGAGGCGATCGAGAAGACGATGGCAGCGCCGGCGAGGGCACCGCGTCGAAGGCTGCTGCTCACGGCGGCGGCATCTCCTTGGGCGTACGGACGGGCGGATGGCGGCTGCCACCGGCCGAAGGGCGTGTCAGCTCGCGCTCAGGTTACCGAGCCGCCGACCACGCCCCGCACCCGACCCGCCCTTTGCGGGTGACGGCCCGTCGCACCCCCCGCGGGCGAACGTCTTCCGTATCTTCCGGCGTCGATGTTCCACAGCTCGTTCACAAATCCGCGGTGATCAATTTCCGGGGCGGCCACGCTTTCATTGACGATTACTTGTCGGTGATCAATTCGGATTCGCCGGCACGTCCCTCCGTACGGGTGACCGAGGTCCGAACGGAGTAGAGGAAGTTCACCATCGAGAACCCGGCAAATCGGGACGTTCACCCACTTTGGAGGGGGGTGTACGGGGTGTGACGGGGGTGTTTCCGCCTGCCCGTGCAGCCGCTCCGACCTGCGAATACCCCGCTCCGGAAGGCGCCCGCAGCACGTTCCTGTCGCTGTTGTCAAGCCCCGAGATATGCCCTGACCTGCGAAAACGCCATTCAGAAGAAGCCGTATCCGTGTTACCCTGGATAGCCACGGAAGGGGTACCTGTCACATGACGTTCAAGGTTGGCGACACCGTGGTCTATCCCCATCACGGGGCCGCGCTGATCGAGGCCATCGAAACTCGCCAGATCAAAGGCGTGGACAAGACCTACTTGGTGCTCAAGGTCGCCCAGGGCGACCTGACGGTGCGTGTGCCGGCGGACAATGCGGAGTTCGTTGGCGTACGTGATGTGGTCGGCCAGGACGGGCTCGACCGGGTCTTCGAGGTGCTGCGCGCACCGTACGCGGAAGAGCCGACGAACTGGTCCCGTCGCTACAAGGCAAATCTCGAGAAACTCGCCTCCGGCGATGTCATCAAGGTCGCCGAAGTGGTGCGCGACCTGTGGCGTCGTGAGCGCGAGCGCGGGCTGTCCGCCGGTGAGAAGCGGATGCTCGCCAAGGCGCGCCAGATCCTGGTGAGCGAGCTCGCCCTCGCAGAGAACACCAATGAGGACAAGGCCGAGGCTCTCCTCGACGAGGTCCTCGCGTCCTGACGCACAATTAATGCCGCGGTGCCCGCTGACATGCTGTGAAAAACCAGTCTGTCGCCGGGCGCTGCGGCACGCTCATTTCTGTTTGCCGTTACCTACTGCTCACCGCGCGCACCGTGCCCGCATCCACAGTGCGCACTGTGGATGCGCCAGGCCCGGGCGGCCGACGCAGACCGTAGTCACGGAAGGGTCCGGTCAAGGCGTCGCGCCCGGGCATTCCCCCGACCTTCGGCCGGGGGTACCCCCAGGCCATACCCATGTCGGCCGAGGAAACAAACCTGCCGGAGTGCAACCGATGTCAGACGAATCGCGCCAGTACCGCACCGCAGCCGTGATCCCGGCCGCCGGACGCGGCGTACGGCTCGGCCCCGGCGCCCCCAAGGCGCTGCGCGCGCTGAACGGGACGCCGATGCTCATCCACGCAGTACGCGCCATGGCGGCATCCCGCGCCGTCTCCCTGGTCGTCGTGGTCGCACCCCCCGACGGCGCGCCCGAGGTGAAGCGGCTCCTCGACACCTACGCCCTGCCCGAGAGAACCGACTACCTGGTCGTGCCCGGCGGCGACACCCGCCAGGAGTCGGTAGGCCTCGGCCTCGACGCGCTCCCCGAGGACATCGGCATCGTCCTCGTGCACGACGCCGCCCGCCCGCTGGTGCCCGTCGAAACAGTGGACGCCGTCGTCCAGGCCGTACGTGACGGCGCCCCCGCCGTCGTGCCCGCCCTGCCGCTCGCGGACACCGTCAAGGAGATCGAGCCCGCCGCCCAGGGCGAACCCGAGCCGGTCGTCTCCACCCCCGAACGGGCCCGGCTGCGCGCCGTGCAGACCCCGCAGGGCTTCGACCGCGACACGCTGGTGCGCGCCCACGGCACCGTCGCCGTCGCGGGCGAAGGCGCCACGGACGACGCGGGCATGGTCGAGCAGCTCGGCGCTCCCGTGGTCGTCGTACCGGGCCACGAAGAGGCATTCAAGGTGACCCGCCCGCTGGACCTGGTCCTGGCCGAGGCGGTTCTCGCACGCAGAAGGGCCAACGATGGCTTCTGAGTCCCCGGACATCTCCCCGGGCATCCCGCTCGTCGGCATCGGCACCGATGTGCACGCCTTCGAGCAGGGCCGCGAACTGTGGTGCGCGGGCCTCAAATGGGAGGACAACGACGGCTGGGGCCTCGCCGGGCACTCCGACGGTGACGTCGCCGCGCACGCCGCCTGCGACGCGCTCTTCTCCGCCGCCGGCGTCGGCGACCTCGGCGCCCACTTCGGCACCTCCCGGCCCGAGTGGTCCGGCGCCTCCGGTGTGACGTTGCTCGCGGAGGCCGCCCGGATCGTGCGGGCGCAGGGATTCGAGATCGGCAATGTCTCCGTTCAGGTGATCGGCGTACGCCCCAAGATCGGCAAGCGGCGCGACGAGGCCCAGAAGGCACTCTCCGCGGCGATCGGCGCGCCGGTGGCCGTGTCGGGGACCACGACGGACGGCCTCGGACTGACCGGACGGGCCGAAGGACTGGCCGCGATCGCCACCGCCCTCGTCGTCCGCGCCCGCTGACGTCCGTGCCCGCCACCGCGCTCGAGGCATGGCCGAAAAGCGGCTCAGGCCCGCTCGTCGGGCACTGCAGCGCCACATGAATGTCACGCGAACCCCGGAAGGGGGCGCGGGGCACTGCTATAGGGCCACTACCCTTGATGCGTGACTATTCGCCTGTACGACACCAGCGCCCGGCAGATCCGTGACTTCACCCCGATTCTGCCGGGTTGTGTCTCGATCTACCTGTGCGGCGCCACGGTGCAGGCCGCCCCGCACATCGGGCACATCCGGTCCGGCCTGAACTTCGACATCATGCGCCGCTGGTTCGAGTACCGCGGCTACGACGTGACGTTCGTGCGCAACGTGACCGACATCGACGACAAGATCATCGCCAAGGCGGCCGAACAGGGCCGCCCCTGGTGGTCCATCGGCTACGAGAACGAGCGCGCCTTCAACGACGGCTACACCGCTCTCGGCTGCCTGCCGCCCACCTACGAGCCGCGCGCCACCGGCCACATCACCGAGATGGTCGAGATGATGCGCGGTCTGATCGAGCGCGGTCACGCCTACGAGGCCGACGGCAACGTCTACTTCGACGTGCGCTCCTTCCCCGGTTATCTCCAGCTGTCCAACCAGGACATCGACGACCTGCGCCAGCCGTCCGGCGAGGGCGAGACCGGCAAGCGCGACCCGCGGGACTTCGCCATGTGGAAGGCGGAGAAGCCGGGTGAGCCGTCGTGGGAGACCCCCTGGGGACGGGGGCGCCCTGGCTGGCACCTGGAGTGCTCGGCGATGGCCCACAAGTACCTGGGCGCCGCCTTCGACATCCACGGCGGCGGAATCGACCTGATCTTCCCGCACCACGAGAACGAGATCGCCCAGGCCAAGGCGTACGGCGACGACTTCTCCACGTACTGGGTGCACAACGCCTGGGTGACGATCGCCGGCGAGAAGATGGCCAAGTCGCTCGGCAACTCGGTGCTCGTCAGCGAAATGGTCAAGCAGTGGCGGCCGATCGTGCTGCGGTACTACCTCGGCACCCCGCACTACCGCTCCATGATCGAATACAGCGAAGAGGCGCTGCGCGAGGCCGAGTCCGCGTTCGCGCGCATCGAGGGCTTCGTCCAGCGCGTCATCGAGAAGGCCGGGGGCGTCGTCGAGCCCGCCGCCGAAGTACCGCCGGCCTTCGCCGACGCCATGGACGACGACCTCGGCGTGCCGCAGGCGCTCGCCATCATCCACACCACGGTCCGGCAGGGGAACTCGGCGCTCGCCGCCGACGACAAGGAAGCCGCCGTCGCCCGGCTCGCCGAGGTCCGCGCCATGCTCGGCGTCCTCGGACTCGACCCGCTCGACCCGCAGTGGGCCGGCGAGACCGACCGCGGCGAGGACCTCCACGGCGTCGTCGACACGCTCGTACGGCTGGTGCTTCAGCAGCGCGAGTCCGCCCGCGCCCGCAAGGACTGGGCCACGGCGGACGCCATCCGCGACCAGCTCAACCAGTCCGGGCTCGTCGTCGAAGACGGCCCGGACGGTCCGCGCTGGACACTCGGACCCCGCTGACCAGCCACAATGTGCCGCCCGGCCTCCCGGGCGGCACACTTTCTTACGTACGTACGCTTTCGAAGCTTCAGGAAACAGGTAGTCATGGCCGGGAACAGCCAGCGCAGGAACCGCCGCACGTCCAACAAGAAGGGCGCGCAGGTCGGCAGCGGTGGCCAGCGACGCCGCGGCCTGGAGGGCAAGGGCCCGACGCCGCCCGCCGCCGCCCGTAAGGGGCACAAGAAGAACCGGATCGCGAACGCCCAGGCCAAGAAGACCGCCGCACGCCGTCCGGTCGCCCGCCGCGGCGGTAAGGGCACCTCCGAGATGGTCGTCGGCCGCAACCCCGTCTTCGAGGCGCTGCGCGACGGCGTGCCCGCCTCCACGCTCTACGTCCAGCAGTTCATCGACAACGACGAGCGTGTGCGCGAGGCGCTCCAGCTCGCCACCGGCCGCGGCAACATCAACATCATGGAGGCGCCGCGCCCCGAGCTCGACCGGATGACGAACGGGCTCAACCACCAGGGCCTGGTGCTCCAGGTCCCGCCGTACGAGTACGCGCACCCCGAGGACCTGGCCGCCGCCGCCTTCGACGACGGCGAGGACCCGCTGATCGTCGCCCTCGACGGCGTCACCGACCCGCGCAACCTCGGCGCCGTCGTCCGCTCCGTCTCCGCCTTCGGCGGCCACGGCGTCGTCGTCCCCGAGCGCCGCGCGGCCGGCATGACCGCGGGCGCCTGGAAGACCTCCGCCGGCACGGCCGCCCGTACGCCGGTCGCGCGGGCCACCAACCTGACCCGCGCCCTGGAGTCGTACCAGAAGGCGGGCCTGACCGTCGTCGGACTCGCCGCCGACGGTGACGCGGAGGTCGGCGACCTCGAAGCGCTCGGCGGCCCCGTCGTCATCGTCGTCGGCAGCGAGGGCAAGGGCCTGTCGCGTCTGGTCGGCGAGACCTGCGACTTCCTGGTCCGCATCCCGATGCCCGGCGGCGCCGAGTCCCTCAACGCGGGCGTCGCCGCCGGCGTGGTGCTCTACGAGGCGGCCAAGCGCCGCGGCTGACGCCCTGGATGACCGGACCGGGGCAGAAAACGGCCGAATGGGATCGCTTGACGGGTCTCGGACAGATCGGGCCCGTCACGGCCGTGCCCTAAGTACACATCACTCGGTTAGATGAGTGTGGACACCAGAACGCCCCGGTCCGGGTTCGACGAGCAGCCTGCGCTGAGCATGGTCAAGGTGCACTGCGATCCCGCGCAGGTCATCGTGAACCACGTCAGCTTCCGGGTGCAGCTCGCCCGGAAGCAGCGCCCCGCACCCGTCACCGCACGGCTCGGCTCCCTCGCCGGAGCCGGCCCGGTCGCACGGCGCAGGGCACCCGTCGTATGGAGCGGCAGGTCGGCCCCTGGGGACTCCGGCGCGACCGGCCTGATCCAGGCCGTACGCAACTCCACCCTGTCACACGACACCTTCAACACGGGCGCGACGCAGGTCATGCCGCGGATCGACCTCGACGACGAGACCGTGCAGACCCTCGAGCGGCCCGCGATCGACCACCCCGGCGGCCCCGGGCACCGCAACCGGCCACTGCTGCCCCCGATGCGGCAAGCGGTCGGCGCCTACGACTCCTACCCCACCGCCTCGCCCGACCCGTACCCCGCCGCCGACTTCAACGGCCCGTACGAGTCGCGCCCGAACGGCTCTCGTCCGTACGACTCCCGCCCGTACGCCCAGGACCCGTACGCCTCCGGAAGCACACAGGACCAGGAGCCCTACGAGGAAGAGGAGTTCGAGGTCCAGCGCCCGCAAGGCACCCCACCGCGCTTCGGCGCCGACACCGTACGGCACGCCTACTACCCCGGCCGCCGCATGAACCTCGGCGTCGTACTGCTGCCGCTGCGCGTGTTCCTCGGCTTCATCTCCATCTGCGCCGGCATGGGCAAACTCTGCGACCCCGTGTACTTCGAGGGCGGTGAACGCGGCTCGATGGTCAAGTGGCTCCACTCCCTCCACCCCTGGGGCCTCGCCGAACCACTGCGCGACTTCGCCCTCTCCCACCCCGTCGGCGCGGGCCTGAGCGTCGCCTTCCTCCAGATCGTCGTCGGCGTCCTCACTGTCCTCGGCCTGTGGCAGCGCGTCGCCGCCGTCGTCGGCGCCCTGCTGTCCGCCGCGCTCATCCTGACCGTCACCTGGCGGACCGTCCCCGTCTACGACGCGCCCGACATCATCTTCCTCGCCGCCTGGTCCCCGCTGATCATCGCGGGCGCACCCGTCTACTCCGTGGACGGCCGCCTCGCCGGCGAAGCCTGGCGCACCCTCGGCCCCCGCTCCGAACTGTGGGACCTGCGACGCCGCGTCCTGATCCGCGGCAGCCTGGTCGCCGCCGTGGTCGTCGGCCTCACCATGCTCGTCGGCTCCATGCTCGGCGGCGCCGTACGCTCCACCGAGATGGTCACCGTGCCGGGACCCGGCCAGGACCCGACCAACCACCTGCCCGGATCGCCGCTCGCGCAGGAGTCCGCAGAGGGCAGGCGCAGCTCCTCGGGCACCCGCACGGACAGGCCGGCGCCGTCCACGAGCGGCTCCGCCACACCCGAGGCCGCGAAGTCCACGCCCGCCGAGGACACCGTCCGTGAGACCGGCCGGGTCGGCGAAGCGCCCAGCCAGACACAGGGCACCGGCCGGCAGCCGCCCACCGGCTCCCAGCCGGCCCCGCCGCCGTCCAGCAGCTCCGGGCCCACCTCGAGCGGCGGCACCGGCACGGGCGGCGGCAGCACCGGCGGGGGCTCCACCGGCGGCTCAGGCGGTTCGGGAGGCGGGTCCGGCGGCAGCGGCGGCAGTGGCGGCTCGTCCGGCGGGCAGGTCATCGGCGGCCTGCTGGGCTGAGCAGCGCGGCCCGCGCGACGAAGCAGACGAGCAGACGAGCAGACGACGCAAGAGGGCGGTCACCGGATGTCCCGGTGACCGCCCTCGTCCGTGCCATCGACCTCAACGCGCCTGAGAGGCAAGCTCCTTGGCGGCCTCGGTCAGGTCCTTCGCCGTGTCGATCGCCCGCCAGTACGCCCCCTGCGGCAGCGGAAAGCCCGCCAGCTGCCGCTCACGCGCCAGATGCGGGAACGTGGTGCGCTCATGGTCACCGACGTCCGGCAGCAGCTCGACGAACGCCGCCGAGAACACGTACACACCCGCGTTGATCAGATAGGGCGACGGCGGGGACTCGATGAAGTCCGTGATGTGCCCGAAAGCGTCCGTCTCCACGGCACCCCACGGGATACGCGGACGGGCCAGGGCCAGCGTCGCGACGGCATCCCGCTCTGTGTGGAACGCGGCCATCTCGCGCAACGAGAAGCGCGTCCAGATGTCGCCGTTGGTGGCGTACCAGGGCTGGTCGGGATGCGGCAGACGGGCCGCGGCGTACTTCAGGCCGCCACCACGGCCCAGCGGCTCGGTCTCCACGACCGTCGTGACGCGCAGCGGGAGTTCGGCGTTCTCCAGCCACTCCTGGAGAACCTCGGCGAGATGACCGCAGGACACGACGGCGTCCGTGACGCCCTCGGCGGCGAGCCAGGCCAGCTGATGCCCGATGATCGGGGTCCCCGTACCCGGGATCTCCACCATCGGCTTGGGGCGGTCGTCGGTGTACGGGCGAAGCCGCGAGCCCTGGCCGCCGGCCAGGACCACGGCCTGCGTCGGATACGTAGGCGTTTGCATGCCGTGCACCCTATGCGGCGCGCGGAGCGCGGCGCAGACCGGACCCGCGTCGGCGGACCCGGTCCGGGAATCGGCGTCGAAAAGCGGCGCCCCGCGGGCGTCAGCTGCCCTGTGCCTGCTGCACCACTCCGTAGGCGAAGGAGGTGTCGCACACGGGCCGGGAGAAGGACTGGGCGCGTGTGGGGCCGTAACGGTCCACGGCGGCCCGGCCGAGGGCGCGCGCGATGGACATGCAGTGCTTGGCGAGCGACGGACGCGCCTCGACCTCGCGCTGGAGCCGGGTGAGCGCGGTGCCGGGGTCCTTCGCCTGCAGCTCGGTGAGCAGCCGGTCGCGCAGAACGTCCTGCGGAGCACGGGACTTGGCGCGTACCGACACGTCCTGGGAGGAGGCGGTGAGCATCTGCGACTGGGTCGCCGTGCCTGCCCACGGGACGCTGGTGACCGCGAGGGTTCCGGAGAGCACCAGGACAACGGGCAGAACGAGGGCGAGAGTGCGGCCGATTCGGCGTGCTGAGTGGGTCACGCGAGTGAGCGTAGCGGGGAGTGATGATTTGGCGACATTTAGTCACTCACGTGGGGGATGGTTCGACGATTCTTTTCGAATTGCGTGTTGACGACCTGGGGTGAAATGCCAGAACTGTGCTGATCCGACAGGGTATTTGTCGGCATGAAGGAAAAGCCGGACCTCGCACCGCGGTGCAAGGTCCGGCTTCTCTCTGTCGGTTGGTCAGTAACCGAACCGCTCGGTCACCGAACCGCTCAGTCGCTGAGGCGCTCACCCGTCGAGGTCGCGAAGACGTGCATCTCGCCCGGCCGCGGCACGACGTGCAGCTCGCTGCCCTTGGCCGGCACGGAACGGCCGCCGACACGGACCACGAGGTCCTTGTGCTCGCCGCCGACCTGGGCGGAGCCGTACACGTAACCGTCGGCGCCGAGCTCCTCGACGACGTTCACCGAGACGGCGAGACCGGCCGGAGCGTCCTCGGTGTCCTTCGACAGCGAGCCCGCGGCCGAACCGCCGAGCTCGACGACATCGAAGTGCTCGGGGCGGACGCCGACCGTCACGGTCGTGTCGCCGCGGTCCGCGGCCGCGGACAGGGCCTCACGGGAGACGGGGACGACGCTGTTGCCGAACTTCACACCACCGTCGGTGATCGGCACCTCGACGAGGTTCATGGCCGGGGAGCCGATGAAGCCGGCGACGAAGAGGTTGGCGGGGCGGTCGTACATGTTGCGCGGCGAGTCGACCTGCTGCAGCAGACCGTCCTTGAGCACGGCCACACGGTCACCCATGGTCATGGCCTCGACCTGGTCGTGGGTGACGTAGACGGTCGTGATGCCGAGACGGCGCTGGAGGGACGCGATCTGCGTACGGGTCGACACGCGGAGCTTGGCGTCGAGGTTCGACAGCGGCTCGTCCATGAGGAAGACCTGCGGCTCACGCACGATGGCGCGGCCCATGGCGACTCGCTGACGCTGACCGCCGGAGAGGGCCTTGGGCTTGCGGTCCAGGTAGTCGGTCAGGTCGAGGATCTTGGCGGCCTCTTCGACCTTCTTGCGGATCTCGCCCTTGTTGACGCCGGCGATCTTCAGGGCGAAGCCCATGTTGTCGGCGACGCTCATGTGCGGGTACAGCGCGTAGTTCTGGAACACCATCGCGATGTCCCGGTCCTTGGGCGGCAGGTGGGTGACGTCGCGGTCACCGATGCGGATGGATCCGCCGTTGACGTCCTCGAGGCCCGCGAGCATGCGCAGGGACGTGGACTTTCCGCAGCCGGAGGGCCCGACCAGTACGAGGAACTCTCCGTCCTCGATCTCGATCTGGAGCTGGTCGACGGCGGGCTTGTCGGAGCCCGGGTAGATCCGGGTCGCCTTGTCGAACGTGACAGTGGCCATGCTGATGTATCTCCTTCACCGGCAGGAACGTGCCGGACGATCCGAGTAAAGGATGGATGGGTCTAGTCCACCGGAGCGGACCTCCCGAGACGGTACCTGGCGATGTCGGATCTGTCAGCAGTCCATGGGCGACGAAATTCTCGAACGCGGCAGCGCGGGGGTTGGTTACACTGCAACCGCTGCCTCCTTAGCTCAGCTGGCCAGAGCACCGCTCTTGTAAAGCGGGGGTCGTCGGTTCGAACCCGACAGGGGGCTCCAATGCCCAGGACGGCACGTCCGTCCTGGGCTCTTTCATGCCTACTGCCGAGGCGTCAGTGCCATGACGCCCTGGCCCCGGCTCGGAGTGTGCGGGCCGATCTCGGGAGGGTCGATGCTCGGCGCGCCTGCCGACTCGGGTGCGAGCTCCCACTGGAGGTAGTGCCACTCGTCCTCGTCGTCACCGACGGCCCGCGATCTTGTCCGCCAGTGTGGCGAGGCGGGACGTGGTGGGGGTGCAGGTGGTGGATTCCTGGTGGTCGGCCTTGCGGTAGGCCGCGTAGAGGCTGTGGACGCCGAGCCAGCGCAGGGGTTCCGGTTCCCAGGTGCGGACCTTGTGGTTGACCCAGGGGAGGGTCGTGAGGTCGGTGGGGCCCGACTGGCCCGAGTCCTGCTGGATCAGGTCGCGCAGGGTGCGGGCCGCGAGGTTGGCGGTGGCCACGCCGGAGCCGACGTAGCCGCCTGCCCAGCCGAGGCCGGTGGCGCGGTCGAGGGTGACGGTGGCGCACCAGTCGCGGGGGACGCCGAGGACGCCGGACCAGGCGTGGTCGATGCGGGCGCCGGCGGTGGTGGGGAAGAAGCGGACGAGGATGTCGCGCAGGGCTTCGACGGTGGCGGGCTGGGTGCGGCCGTCGTTGTCGGTCCTGGAGCCGTAGCGGTAGGGGATGCCGCGGCCGCCGAGTGCGATGCGGTTGTCGGCGGTGCGCTGGGCGTACATGTAGGCGTGGGCCATGTCGCCGAGGGTTTCGCGGCCGTCCCAGCCGATGGTGTCCCAGGTGGACGGGGGGAGGGGCTCCGTGACGATCATGGAGGAGTTCATGGGGAGCCAGGTGCGGTGCTGGCCCTTGAGGGAGGCGGTGAAGCCTTCGGTGCAGCGCAGGATGTAGGGGGCGCGGACTGTGCCGTAGGGGGTGACGGCGTGCTTGGGCTTGATCTCCGTGACGGGTGTCGACTCGTGGATGGTGACGCCGAGGGCTTCTGCGGCTGCTGCAAGGCCTTTGACGAGTTTGACGGGGTGGAGCCGGGCGCCGTGGGGGGTCCAGGTGGAGGCGATGGCGCCGGTGACGCGGATGCGTTCGGCGGTCTCGCGGGCGCCGAACAGGACGCGGTCCTTCTCGCCGAAGGCGATCTCGACGGAGTGGAAGGCTTTGAGGCGGGCGAGTTGGGCGGGGGTGTGGGCGATTTCGAGGACGCCGCCGTGGTGGATGTCGGCGTCGATGTTCTCTGCGCCGGTGGTGCGTATGACTTCGTCGACGGTGTTGTTCATGGCCTGCTGGAGGCGGACGGCGGCGTCGTGGCCGTGGAGTCGGGCGTAGCGGTCGCGTCCCGCGATGCCGTTGTAGAGCCAGCCGCCGTTGCGGCCGGAGGCGCCGTAGCCGCAGAACTTGGCTTCCAGGAGGGTGATGTTGAGGAAGGGGACGGCCTTCTTGAGGTAGTACGCGGTCCACAGGCCGGTGTAGCCGCCGCCCACGATGCAGACGTCGGCGGTGGTGTCGCCGGGGAGGGGTTCGCGGGGGAGGGGGGTGCCGTCCTGTGCGTACCAGAACGATATGCCGCCGTTGACGGTGTTCATGTCTGCTGCTGCTTCCCTGCCGGTCGTGTGGGTGTGCGGGGGTGCGCGTGGGGTGCGTGTGGCGGGAATTTACTGCTGCGGCGGGGTTTTCGCGATGTGGGCGGTCGGGGCGCGCTCGGCAGTGGGGGCGGGTGGCCGGTGTCCATTGCTCGGGCGCTGCTGGCACGGCAGGTGTCCGGCGGGGCAGGGTGGGGTCATGATTCGTACTGCTGTACCTGCTGATGTCCCTGTGATCCACGCGATGGTCCGTGAGCTCGCCGACTACGAGAAGGCCTTGGACGAGGCCCGGGCGAGTGAGGAGCAGTTGCGGGAGGCGCTGTTCGGGGAGCGTCCTGCGGCGTTCGCGCATGTCGCGGTGACGGACGAGGGCGAGGTGGCCGGGTTCGCGTTGTGGTTCTTGAATTTCTCGACGTGGCGCGGGGTGCACGGGATCTATCTGGAGGATCTGTATGTGCGGCCGTCGCTGCGGGGCGGCGGTTACGGGAAGGCGCTGTTGACGGAGCTGGCGCGGATCTGTGTGGAGCGCGGCTATGAGCGTCTGGAGTGGTCGGTACTGGACTGGAACACCCCGTCGATCAACTTCTACAAGTCGCTGGGTGCGAGGCCGCAGGACGAGTGGACGGTGTACCGGTTGACCGACGAGGCGCTGACGGCTCTGGGGGCCTAGGGGATCAGGACGACCTTGCCGATGGTGGCGCGGCTCTCGAGTGCGTGGTGGGCTGCCGCGGCGTCGGCGAGGGGGAAGCGGTGGACGGCGGGGCGGAGCCGGCCGGCGGCGGCTTCGGCGAGGGAGCGGGTTTCGAGGGCGAGCAGGCCGCCTGCCTTCTTGAGCATGGTCGGGCCGAGGACGCTCTCGGAGGTGATGCCGCGTTCGGTGAGTTCCTTGTCGGTGAAGGTGAGGGGCGCGTCGGCGAGGATGCCTTCGCTGGACCAGCCGAAGACGATGTGCCGGCCGCCCTTGCCGAGGAGGTCGACGGCGGCGCGGCCGGGGGTGCCGCCGACGGAGTCGTAGACGACGGTGGCGGTGCGGTCGCCGAGGTGGGCGCGGACCTGGTCGGGCCAGTGGGGGAGCGTGTAGTCGATGGCGAGGTCGGCGCCGTTGGCCTGGACGCGGGTGGCTTTTTCGGGGCCGCCGGCGAGGCCGATGACGGTGGCGCCGGCGTTCTTGGCGTACTGGACGAGGAGTGTGCCGATGCCGCCGGCGGCGGCGGGGACGATGGCGATGTCGTCGGGGCCGAGGTCGGTGTACTGGAGGATGCCGAGTGCGGTGCGGCCGGTGCCGATCATGGCGACGGCTTCGGCTTCGTCGAGGGGGTCGGGGACGGTGTGGAGTCGGTCGGCGCCGGTGACGGCGAGTTCGGCGTAGCCTCCGGGGGCCGTGCCCAGGTGGGCGACGACGCGTTTGCCGAGCCAGCTCTTGTCGGTGCCTTCGCCTGTGCGGTCCACGGTGCCGGCGACTTCGCGGCCGGGGATGGTGGGCAGTGGAGTGGGGGTGGGGAAGGGGCCTTGCGCGCCTTGGCGCAGTGCGGTGTCGAGGAGGTGGACGCCGGCTGCGGCGACGGTGATCCGTACCTGGCCGGGGCCGGGTTCGGGGTCGTCGGTCGTTTCGTAGGTGAGGTTTTCCGCGGGTCCGAAGGCGTGGAGGCGGATGGCGCGCATGGCGGGACTCCTCGTAGGTGTGCGTGGTCCGGGTGGCTACGAGGGAGACTCTTCAACCTCAAGTTTGCTTGAGGTCAAGCGGCGGTGCGGGTGCGGGGTGTTGTCAGTGGCGGAGGCCACCATGGGGTCATGGCGAAGGCACGCAGGACGACGACGGCCGCGCGGGTGGCGGAGGTGCGGCTGCCGCCGCTCGAGCCGTACGAGGGTGGTGGGCTGGAGCCGGACGGGGACTACGACGGCCTGGAGTTCTCGGGCCTGGATCTCGCTGGGCAGTCGGGGCGGGGCGCGCGGTTCATCGACTGCGCACTGCGGGAGTGCGCGCTGGACGGGACGGAGCTGGTGCGGGCCCGGTTCGTCGACAGCGTGCTGAGCGGTGTGCGGGGGGTGGGGGCGGACCTGGGGAGTGCGTCGCTGCGGGACGTGGAGGTGACGGACGCGCGGCTGGGAGGGGCGCAGCTGCATGGCGCGGCGCTGGAGAGGGTGCTGATCAGGGGCGGGAAGATCGACTATCTGAATCTGCGGGAGTCGAGGCTGACGGACGTCGTCTTCCAGGGATGTGTGCTGTCCGAGGCTGATTTCGGGGGCGCGCAGCTGGAGCGGGTGGAGTTCCGGGACTGTGTGCTGCGGCGGGTGGACTTCACGGCGGTGCGGATGAAGGACGTCGATCTGCGGACGGTGGCGGAGCTGGACATCGCGCGGGGGGTGGAACGGCTGGCGGGGGCGGTGATCAGTACGGCGCAACTGCTGGATCTGGCACCGGCGTTCGCGGCGCAGATCGGGGTGCGGGTGGAGGACGGTCCGGGCGGTCGCGGGTAGGCCTGGGCGCGGCGTGCGCGGCGTGCGCGGCCGGGGCTGCCGGCCGCCTAGGTCGTGCGCGGGAAGCGGGCCTGGAGGTCCCAGATCAGGGGGTTGTCGGCCAGGCCGTCGTGCATGTCCGTGAGGTCGGCGATCAGGTCGTGCAGGAAGTCGCGTGCCTCGCGGCGCAGTTCGCCGTGGTTGAAGGTCAGCGGTCGTTCGTCGCCCGGCATCCAGTCGGCCTCGACGTCCACCCAGCCGAAGCGCCGTTCGAAGAGCATGCGGTCGCTGGACTCGGTGAAGTCGAGCTCGGCGTACTGGGGCTTTGCTGCGCGGCTGCCGAGGGGGTCGCGGTCGAGCTGCTCGACGATGTCGCACAGGGCCCAGGCGAAGTCCAGGACGGGCACCCATCCCCAGGCTGTGGACACCTCGCGGTCCTCCTTGGTGTCCGCGAGGTACACGTCACCGCAGAAGAGGTCGTGCCGCAGGGCCTGGACGTCCGCGCGCCGGTAGTCGGTCTGCGGGGGGTCGGGGAAGCGGCGGGAGAGGGAGTAGCCGATGTCGAGCACGTAGGCGATGGTGTCACGCCTGGTGGCGTGTGCCGTATGGCCGGGTGCGCGGTGGGCGCGGGACCTGCGGAAACGTATCGCTTGGACGCTCGGGTGATGATCCGGGTCACGGCCGAGGGGGGCATACGCCGGCGGTGTGGCACTGCTGTCCGAGCCGCTCGGCTTCGAGCTCGACACCGGTGCGTTCCGGGCCGACCGGTCACAGCAGCAGCCGCTGCTCCTTCGCCACCGCCACCGCCCCCGCCCGCGTGTCCACGCCCAGCTTGGCGTAGATACGGCCCAGGTGTGTCTTCACCGTCGCCTCGCTGATGAACAGGGCCCGCGCGATCTCCCGGTTGCCCAGGCCCTGGGCGAGCTGGCCCAGGATGTCGCGTTCGCGGTTCGTCAGGGTCGGGCCGGCCGCGCCGCGCATGCGGTCCATGACGCGGCCGGCGACCGGGGCCGACAGGGCGGTGCGGCCCTCGGCCGCCGCGCGGATCGCCGCGAAGAGTTCCTCGGGCCGCTCGGCCTTCAGCAGATAGCCCGTCGCGCCCGCCTCGATGGCGCGGGTGATGTCGGCGTCCGTGTCGTAAGTGGTGAGCACCAGGACATGGACCTCGGGCGAGGCGATCCGGCGGGTGGCCTCGACCCCGTCGATGCCCGCCCCGAGCTGGAGATCCATCAGTACGACGTCCGGCTTCAGCTTGGTGGCCATGGCGACGGCCTCCTCACCGCTGCCCGCCTCGCCCACGACCTCGATGTCGCTCTCGCTGCCGAGGAGGGCGAGCAGCCCGGCGCGTACGACCGCGTGGTCGTCGCAGAGCAGGATCCGTGTGCAGTGCGGGGCCGCCTTGCCGACCGTCATGGCATCTCCAGGGGGACGGCCGCCGAGAGCACCGTGCCCTCGCCCGGCGTCGACTCGATGGTCAGGGTGCCGCCGAGCTGGCGGACCCTGGCCCGCATGGCGGGCAGGCCGTGGCCGCGTACGCCGCCGGGCGCCTCGCCGGCCTCGAAGCCCCGGCCGTCGTCCGCGATGTCGAGGACGACCTGGTCCTCGAGGTAGGTGAGGGTCACCGCGGCGGCGTTCGCGCCCGCGTGTTCGCGGACGTTCGCCAGTGCGCCCTGGGCGATGCGCAGGAGTGCCGACTGCACCCGCTCGGGCAGGGCGACCGGTGTGCCGTCGACCTGGAAGCCCGCGGACTCGCGCGCCGCGACCGTACGCAGCGCCTCCTCCAGGCTGCCGCCCTCGGCGAGGTCGGCGGGCGCCAGGTCGTGGACGAAGCGGCGGGCCTCGGCGAGGTTGTGCTCGGCGATCGACCGCGCGGTACGGACATGGCGGCGCGCGGTCGCAGGTTCGCCGTCCCAGGTGCGCTCGGCGGCCTGCAGCAGCATCTGCTGGCTGGACAGGCCCTGTGCGAGGGTGTCGTGGATCTCCATGGCGAGACGCTGCCGTTCGGCGAGGGTGCCTTCGCGGCGTTCGGTGGCGGCCAGTTCGCGGCGGGTGGTGATCAGGTCGTCGATGAGAGCGCGCTGGTGGCCGGCGAGCCGTTCGGCGTGGACGAAGACGGCGGTGGCGATCGCCGCGACGGCAGGTGGGGCGATGACGAGGTTGGGGTCGAAGCCGCCGTGCGCGAGCTTGAGCTGCGCGGCGACCACGAACACGGTGAGCAGCGTGACCAGGGCGATCGCGGCGCGTATCGGCAGCGTCCGCAGCCCCGTGTAGAAGAGGGGCACCGCGCACCAGGCGAAGCTCGGCGCGAGAACGACCAGCACCATCCACACCGCGACGACGGTGAACAGCCACAGGCGCACCGGAAGGCGGGGTGTGGCGCGCGGGCCGAACACCGGCCCGAGGACGTACAGAACGGCGAGCGCGGCGGACAGCCCGATGATCCACGGGGAGCGGATCTCCCAGGGGTGGCGCAGCAGATAGCGGGCGAGGGAGGCGCCGAGCAGCAGGAAGAAGGCGGCGTGCATGACCCGGGCCAGCCAGCGGGCGTCGGGGTCCTGCTCGTGCACGGTTGACTCCTTGCTCGTCGCCGGTCTCCGGACGCCGGTCGTCGGGCGCTTTCACCAGGGCTGTGACCTGGTCGTACGGATCCATCGTCGCCCGGGCGGACCGGGGCGGCATCAGCCGATCGGCTGACATGGCCGTCGTCCGTCGTGCGCGGGGACGGCAGCCGGTCCGCGGACCGTGGAAGGCCGGTGGCCGCCGGAGGATCGATGGCAGAGCGAAACGACCCCCTCGGCCTCAAGGAGCCACCCATGAAGAAGATCCTGATCGGTGCCACCGCCACCGCAGCCGTCGTCGCCGCCGGTATGGCCGGCGCCGTCTCCGCCGGCGCGGCCGCCCCGGCCGCAGGGCCCGCCCCGGCCGTGACGGCCGATGTCCCGGACCACGGTCTGCGGCAGTCCACGCACCTGACGATCGAGTCCGCGACCAAGGCCGCTCAGGCGACGCTGAAGGCCGCCGAGAAGGAGAACCAGCGCATCACCGTCGCCGTGGTCGACCGCAACGGCAACACGATCGTCACGCTGCGCGGGGACGGCGCCGGCCCGCAGTCGTACGAGTCGGCCGAGCGCAAGGCGTTCACCGCGGTGTCCTGGAACGCGCCCACCTCCGTGCTGGCCGGGCGTCTGGCCCAGGCCCCGAACCTGAAGGACATCCCGGGCACGCTGTTCCTCGCGGGCGGGGCCCCGGTCACGGTCAAGGGTGCCCCCGTCGCGGGCATCGGTGTGGCGGGCGCGCCCAGCGGTGACCTGGACGAGGGGTTCGCTCAGGCCGGAGTCGCCTCGCTCGGCAGGTGACCGTCGTCGTCGGCGCGGTGAGCGGCGTGAGCCCCGGACCGGTGCTGACCGGTGCTCGCCGGCCGTCCCGGATGCCTTGGGAGACGGTGCGCGGTGTCCGGCCTAGGATCATGAAGTGCACTCCTGTCGTTCTGCCCGGACCGCCGCCCCGGCCGCCGCCGTCGCCCTGCTGCTCGTGACCGGCAGCGCGGGCTGTACCGGCGGTGATGCGGGCGTGCAGGGCACACCGGGTGCCGCAGGTCTGCGTGACCCGTTGTTCCCCAAGCTCGGCAACGGCGGATACGACGTCCGACACTATGGACTGACCCTCGGCTACGACCCCGCCACCGGCCGTCTCAAGGGCACCGCGGAGATCACCGCACGCGCCACCCAGGACCTGAGCGCCTTCCATCTCGACCTGCGCGGGCTGACGGTCCACGGCGCGACGGTCGACGGGGCGGCGGCCGCGACCAACCGGGCCGGCGACGAACTCACCGTGCGTCCGCGCGACGACATCGAGAAGGGCGCCAAGTTCCGTACGGTCATCCGCTATTCCGGCACTCCGCGGCCGGTCACCAATCCGGACGAGTCCCAGGAGGGCTGGCTGGCCAGTGAGGGCGGGGCTCTGGCGGTCGGCGAGCCCACCGGGTCGTCCACGTGGTTCCCCGGCAACCACCACCCCTCCGACAAGGCGACGTACGACATCGAGGTGACCGTCCCCGCGGGCCTCAAGGCCGTCTCCAACGGGGAGTTGACCAGCGAGCGCACCCGTGGCGGGAAGACCACGTTCGTCTGGCGCTCGAAGCAGCCGATGGCGGGCTATCTCGCCACTCTCGCCGTCGGTGACTTCCGGGTGGCGTCCTCGCGTACCCCCGCCGGGTTGCCCGTGATCACCGCGGTCGACCCGGCGGTGGCCGAGGACAGTGCGGAGCTGCTGGGCAGGATTCCCGAATTCATGAAATGGGGGACCGAGAACTTCGGCCCGTACCCGTTCTCGTCGACCGGCGCGATCGTGGTGCCGACGGACGAGGTCGCCTATGCCCTGGAGACCCAGTCCCGTCCCGTTTTCCCGCAGGAGCAGTTCAACGAGCCGACCCTCGTGCACGAGATCGCCCACCAGTGGTTCGGCAACTCGGTCTCGCCCGCCTCCTGGCAGGACATCTGGCTGAACGAGGGCTTCGCCACCTACGCCGAGTGGCTCTGGGCCGAGGAGGCCGACGGCACACCGGCGGAGGAGAGCTACGAGGAGGCGTTCGCCGACGACGAGAACTGGGCCTTCCCGCCCGCCGATCCGCCGGGCGCCGAGGACATCTTCGCAAGGCCTGTGTACATGCGCGGGGCGATGGTGCTGCACAAGGTGCGCGAGGCGGTCGGCGACGAGAGGTTCTTCTCCATCGTGAAGGGCTGGGCGGCGAAGTACCGCCACGGCAACGCCACCACCGACGACTTCACCGCGTATGTCGAGAAGGAGTCGGGCAAGGATCTGACGGAGCTGTGGGACGTGTGGCTGTACGGGGAGGAGAAGCCGGCGCGGCCCTGACCGACAGGTGCGTCCGCCCGGTCATTTCGCCCAGGGCGGGGAGAACTCGATGTGCAGCTCGTCCCAGCCGCCTGCCTGCAGTTCCTCCCAGGTGAAAAGGCCTCGGCAGACGTGGTAGTTGCAGCCGCCCGCGATGTAGAGCCCGGTCGCGGCGGCGGGCGGCCCCTCCTCGGTGACGGCGAACACCTGCCGGGCGGCTTCCCGCAGGGCTGGTGTGGTGCCGGTCAGGAACAGCGTCTCGGCGAATTCGTCCTGGCGCAGCCCGCTGCTGTCGGGGTCGCTCCACGGCGCGCGGCCGCTCGCGTGGCCGGCCTGCAGATCGGATTCGGGCACGCTCGCGGTGCGGGTCTCGCGCGGTGCGTTCCCCGCGGTCAGCCGCTCCCGCAGTTTCTTCCACCGGGTGGGCCGGAACTGCACGGCCCGGTGCGCCAGTACGAGGTCGAGCGGCTTCTCGTCCTCCCAGCCGACGCCGGGGGCGGTCGCGGTGGTGCGCATGGGCAGGTGGATCAGGGTGCGGGGGGAGCGTGCCGCGAGCAGGAACAGGGTTCCGATGCGGTGGCCGTCGGGCCGGTCGACGTACAGGTCGAGCGAGCGGCGGCTGCGGTAGAAGGCGCCGTTCTTCAGCGGCTTCGCCGGGGAGATGACCCGGAACTCCGTTCCGTCCATCCGCACCCGCTGGACGGTGATCTTCAGGCGCAGGCTGTCCCGGGTCAGGGGTGCCCTCGAGGCGGTCATCCTGGTCTCCTGCTTCTGGTTCGGTCCGCCGGAGGGCACACAATAGGGCCCCGGCGTCTGCCGGGGCCCTGTGTTTTCGCTCGTGGATCCTGACGTCAGAGGTTGACGCCGAAGTCGCGGGCGATGCCTTCGAGGCCGGAGGCGTAACCCTGGCCGACGGCGCGGAACTTCCACTCCGCGCCGTTGCGGTACAGCTCGCCGAAGACCATGGCGGTCTCGACCGCGGCGTCCTCGCTCAGGTCGTAGCGGGCGAGCTCGGCGCCGCCGGCCTGGTTGACGATGCGGATGTAGGCGTTGCGCACCTGGCCGAAGTTCTGCGAGCGGGTGACGGCGTCGTAGATGGAGACCGGGAAGACGATCTTGTCGACGTCGGCGGGCAGGCCGGCGAGGTTGACGTTGATCTGCTCGTCGTCGCCGCCGCCCTCGCCGGTGCGGTTGTCACCGGTGTGCACGATGGTCTGGTCCGGCGTGGACTTGTTGTTGAAGAAGACGAAGTGAGCGTCGGACGCGACCTTGCCCCCTGCGTTCACGCCGATGGCGGAGGCGTCGAGGTCGAAGTCGGTGCCGGTGGTGGTACGGACGTCCCAGCCGAGGCCGACCGTGACGGCGGTCAGGCCCGGTGCCTCCTTGGTGAGCGAGACGTTGCCGCCCTTGGACAGGCTTACTGCCATTGGGAAGTCCCCTTCGTGATCGAGTGTGTCGGGCTTCGAGTCCTCCCGAAGCTACCGTCATCCGTCATAACGCAGGCAGGGGACTGCCAGGTTCCATACGCGGGCGGAAAAGAGGATGACGGTCCGTCGAACCCACGGGACCATGGACACATGTCCGGGCCCTACATCATCCGTGGCTCGGTCTCCCTGCCGGAGGCCGAGCTGATCTGGCGTTTCTCGCGGTCCTCGGGGCCCGGCGGCCAGCACGTCAACACCAGCGACTCGCAGGTCGAGCTGCGCTTCGATCTCGCGAGGACGCAGGCGCTGCCCCAGGTCTGGAAGGACCGTGCGCTGGAGCGGCTCGCGGGCCGGCTGGTGGGCGGGGTGGTCGCGGTCCGTGCGTCGGAGCACCGCAGTCAGTGGCGCAACCGCGAGACGGCGGCCGTGCGGCTGGCGTCCTTGCTGGCGGAGGCGACGGCGCCGCCGCCGAGGCCGCGGCGGGCGACGAGGATTCCGCGGGGCATCAACGAGCGGCGGCTGCGCGAGAAGAAGCAGCGGGGCGACACGAAGCGGGGGCGGTCGGGGCGGGACTGGACCTGAGTCTCCCGGGCTCGTGCCCCGGACCCCGCGGCCCTTCGACGGCGGCCGGCCGGTGCCGCAGCTGTCGCTGCCTCACCCCAGGTGCCGGTAGCGCCCCTTGTAGTACGTCAGCGGGCCGCCGTCGCCTCCCGTGAGGCCGACCTTGAGGACGCGGCCTGTGACCAGCGTGTGGTCGCCCGCCTCGATCCTGTTCTCCGTGCGGCATTCCAGCGTCGCCAGTGCCCCGGTGATCAGAGGGGCGCCGCACACCTCGCCCCGTTCGTAGGCGATGTCCGCGAAGAGCAGGCGGTCGCTGACGCGGCCCTTCATGGCGAAGCGGCCCGCGACCTGGCGCTGGGTGTCGGTGAGGAGCGAGACGCCCCACAGCGGGACGTCCGTGAGCAGGTCGTCCATGCGTGAGCCGTTGCGCAGGCTCACCAGGACCAGCGGCGGGTCCAGGGAGACCGACATGAACGCCGTCGCGGTCATGCCCACGTCCTCGCCGCGCGGTCCGTCGTCGGGGTCGTGCGCGGTCACCAGGACCACGCCCGCCGTCAGGCGGGACATGGCGGCGCGGAACTCCTCGTTGCTCACCCCCTCAGCATGGGGGATGGCGGAAGAGGCGGTATCGGGGGTTGTCTGCAACACACCAGGAACGCTAGATGCGACCGCCGCCCGCCCGCATCGGGCCAGGGGACCAGGGCCGGGGCGGGTCGGTCCTAGGACCGGCCTCGTGGACCCGCTCGCGCGCACACGGGTTCAAGAAAGCGACGGCCGTCCCGCGCTCCTGTGTCTGACTCTTCATCACCTGATGTGACTTGACTCACAGAGGCCATGAATTGTTGACCCTGTGTACCGGGTGGGCAGCTCGCTGTGATTCAGTGGCGGGGACAGACCAATCAGTACGCCGATGAGAACCCTGGAGTTTGCTGTCGAAGTCTCGGGGAGAGCGAGCGATGGAGACCGAGTCGGAGCCCTACGTCCGTCTTGCGACCCTGCGGCAGCTGCACCAGGTGGTCGCGGACCTCAACACGGCCCGTAGCCTGGCCGACACCCTGCAGACCGTCGCCGACGGAATCGTCGCTGGTCTGGGATACGAGCTGGCCTGTGTCAACCTCGTGCGCCCCGATGGTGATCTCGTCGTCGCCGCGTTCGCCGGCAGCGCCGCCGCCGAAGCCCTCATCACCGGCCGCGTCGGCTCCCGCCCGTCCTGGGAGCGCAGGCTGTCCATGGGCGAGGCATGGGGCGAGCTCCGCTTCATCCCGCACACCGAGGGCTGGGTCCTCATAGAGGACGACGTTCCGCAGTGGCACACCGAGGGCCCCGAGCCCCGCTTCGACGACGAGTGGCATCCCCACGACCGCCTCTACGCCCCGATGTACGCATCGGGCGGCGGCCGCGAGCTGCTCGGCGTGATCTCCGTCGACCGGCCGCGCAACGGACGTCGGCCCGGCCCGTGGGGCCAGGAGGCGCTGCAGATGTACGCCTCCCAGGCCGGGATCGCGATCAGCAACGCCCGGCTGCGCGCCAACATGCAGCGGGCCCTGGTCCGTCTGGAGCGCGAGCAGCAGGCCCTGCGCGCCAGCGAGGAATCCTTCCGTCAGGCGTTCGAGTACGCCCCTTCCGGCATGGCGATCGCCGAGATGGGCGGCGACCAGCACGGCCGGCTGCTGCGCACCAATGACGCCCTGTGCCGCCTGCTGGGGCGGCCCGCCTCCGCGATGCGGCGGTACTCCTTCGCCGACCTGGTCCACCCCGAGGACGTCGGCACGCTGCTGCGTACCTCCGCCGAGGGCGGCCGGGCCGAGATCAGACTGGGCCGCCGCGACGGCACGTATGTCTGGGTGTCGCTGCGCAACTCCGTGGTCGCCGACACCGCCGACGGCCCCCGTTTCCTGCTCACGCACGTCGAGGACATAGAGGACCGCAAGCGCCATGAGCTGCAGCTCGCGCACCGCGCCTCGCACGACGCGCTGACCGGTCTGCCCAACAGCGCCGAGCTGCGCGCGCGCCTCAGCTCCCGGCTGTGCGAGCGGCCGAACGCGGCGTACGCCGGTGACATCGAGACGCTGGACGCCGCCTACGACAGGGACGGCGAGGGACTCTTCCGCGGAGACGGTTTCGGCTTCGACGCGGTCGGCGCCCGGGCGTACGACCACCATGTGCACACCGTCGCACCGGACAGCGAGTACGACGACGGGGCCAAGGGCCTTGCGGTGCTCTTCTGCGACCTGGACGGCTTCAAGTCGATCAACGACCGCTTCGGGCACCAGACGGGCGACGCCGTCCTGGTCGAGGTCGCGCGCCGGCTCACCACCGGCGTACGGGACGGTGACACGGTCGCCCGGCTCGGCGGCGACGAGTTCGTGGTCCTCGCCGACGGGCTGGGCGCCGCCGACGCGGCTGACCTCGCCGTACGCCTGCGCAACGCGATCATCCTGCCCATCCGGGTGGGCGGCAGGGGCGTGCGCGTCGGCGCGAGCTTCGGAATCGGCTGGGCCAGTTGCGGGATGTCCGTGGAGGAAGTGTTGCAGTCCGCCGACCAGCGGATGTACATCGAGAAAAGGTCCCGTTCCAAGGTGCATCGCCGCGCCGGATGAGGCCTACGCCACCCGGTGGACCAGCATGCACCGGGTAGGCTCGGCCGCGTCAGCGTTGTGCTGACGAGATGGTGAGGAGTGACTGGGATGACGGCCGCGAACACCGGCGCGAGCACGCCCGAGGACGACGACCCGTTCGGCTACCTGTACGAGGACGGGCAGGCCGCGGGCGCGACCCCTCCCGGCCAGGGCCGCGGTTACGGCTACCCCGGTCCCGCCGCGCAGCCCGGCGTCCCCAGGACGTCGTACAACCAGGTCCGCACGGTGGGTGACCGCCGGCAGTACGGTCAGCAGGTCCCGCCGCAGCAGGCGTACGGGCAGCCGACCGCGCACTACGCGGCCCCCGAGACGTATCCCGGTGCCGCGGCCCAGACCCGCCAGGTCCCGATCCCGGCCCAGCAGGGCCACGGTGGCAGCCGTGGCGGTGGCCGCAGTGGCGGACCCAACACCAAGGGCCTGCTGATCGGTGCGATCGCCGTGGTCGCGGTCGTCGTGATCGGAATCGGTGCCGCGCTGCTCACCAGCGGCGACGAGAAGGACAAGGCAGGCAACAAGCCGGGCGCGGGCGGCACCCCGACCGCGGCCGAGTCCGTGGAGACGACCCCGGAGGCCAAGCCGGAGGAGTCCCCCGCCGAGCTCCCGAAGCAGGACGCGGCGACGCTGCGGCTGGGCCCGCCCGCGACGCTCGCGAAGGACGTCCCGGGCGCGGTGGGCGCGGGCGGCGCGTATGTCATGTTCAACGGTGTCGGCGGCTCGGCGAGCTGGTCGGTCGAGGTGCCCGAGGCCGGCGACTACACGCTGTTCATCACGTACAGCGTGCCGGGCAAGGACGCCAAGACCTCGCTGACGGTCAACAGCGGTGAGCCGCGGTCGATCAACATGAAGAACTTCGCGAAGGCGGCGGAGGGCGACTGGGCCAAGGGCTGGACCAACACCTACGCCTACGTGAACCTCGACAAGGGCAAGAACGACCTCAAGATCTCCTGCGAGCAGGGCGATCAGTGCGAGGCGTACCTCGACCAGGTCTCGCTGAAGGCCGGCAACGTCAGGAACTGAGCACCCGCAGGAAACCCGCCACCGTCCCGGCCATCGCCTCGCGAGCCGGGACGAGGTATTTGCGGGGGTCGACGGTCTTCGGGTCGGCCTCCAGGAAGGCGCGGACAGCGCCCGTGAACGCCGTGTTCAGGGCCGTGCCGACGTTGATCTTGACCATGCCGGAGGCGACGGCCGAGCGGATCTCCTCGTCGGGGACGCCGGAGGAGCCGTGCAGCACCAGCGGGACGGGCACGGTGTCGCGCAGGCGGGCGATCAGGCCGTGGTCCAGGGCGGCCGTGCGCTCGGTCATCGCGTGCGAGGAACCGACGGCGACCGCGAGCGCGTCGACGCCGGTCGCGGCGACATACGCGGCGGCCTCCTTCGGGTCGGTCCGTACGCCCGGGGCGTGCGCGTCCAGCGGCGCCTCGCCCTCCTTCCCGCCCACCTTGCCGAGCTCGGCCTCGATCCAGATGCCGCGCTCGTGACCCCAGCTGACCGCCTTTGCCGTGGCCGCGACGTTCTCCGCGTACGGCAGCTTGGACGCGTCGAACATCACCGAGCTGAAGCCCGCCTCGTGGGCGGCGTACAGCAGGTCCACGGAGACCACATGGTCGAGGTGGAGCGCGAGCGGCGCGAAGGAGGAGCGGGCGACGGCGGCGGCAGCGGCGGCGACGGCCTCCACCCGGCCGCCGTGGAATGTCACCGCGTTCTCGGAGATCTGCAGGATCGCGGGCGCGGCCACCTGCTCGGCCCCGGCGGCGATCGCCTCGGCGTGCTCGAGGGTGATGACGTTGAACGCGGCGATGCCGTGGCCGCGGTCCGCGGCGGCGGAGACGAGTTCACCGGTGGTGACCAGGGGCATGACGGATTCTCACTTCCCGGGCCCGTGCGGGCCCGTCCGTACGGAGCCGGGTGGGCGCGCCCGGCGTCTCGCTCGTGCCGGATGTGCGCGGGTGAGGCAAGGATCGGCTGTCGGCCCGCCCGGGGCACGAACGCCGGCCCCTCGGCTCATGCCGCGGCCGCGCGTTCGGTCACCGCGATCCGCGGCAGCAGTTCGGCGTAGGCCGCCGCGTCGAACTCACCCGCTGCCGGAGCCAGTACGGTCGCCGCCGACAGGGCCACCGCGCGGGACAGCCTTTCGGGCCAGGGCAGTTGTTCCACCAGGCCCGACAACAGGCCCGCCACCGCCGAGTCGCCCGCGCCGGTCGGGTTGCCCTTGACCGGGGACGGCGGACTCGCCTGCCAGACGGTCGTCGGGGTGGCCACGAGCAGGCCTTCGGGGCCGAGGGAGGCGACCACCGTGTGGGCGCCGCGGCGGCGGGCGTCGCGGGCCGCGCGCAGGGGTTCGCGTGCGCCGGTGAGCTGGGCCAGTTCGTCGGCGTTGGGCTTGAGCAGGTCGGGCCGGGCCGCGATACCGCGGCGCAGCGGTTCGCCGCTGGTGTCGAGCAGCACCGGGACCCCCGCGGTGCGGGCGCGGCGCACCAGTGCGGCGTATGCGCCGACATGGATGCCCGGAGGCAGGCTGCCGCACAGGGCGACCGCCTCGGCCTCGCGCAGGAGCACGTCGTACGAGGAGAGGAACGCGGCCCACTCCTCGGGGGTGACGGTGGGTCCGGCCTCGTTCAGCTGTGTGGTGTCGCCGGTGGCGGCGTCCACGACGGCGAGCGTGCGGCGCGTGTTCCCGGCGATGGGCACGAGCGCGTCGTGCGGCCCGAGGGGCGCCAGCATCTCGCGCAGTACGGCCCCGTTGCGGCCGCCGGCGAACCCGGTGACGACCGTCTCGTGGCCGAGTGCGGCGAGCACCCGGGCGACGTTCAGCCCTTTGCCGCCGGGGCGTTCGCCGATCTCGCCGACACGGTGGGCGGTGTGCGGGGTGAGCGCGGCCACCTTGTACGTGATGTCGAGTGCGGTGTTGAGCGTGACCGTAAGGATCACCCGCTGACACCCCCATGGAACGCGTTTGCCGTGCTCGTACGGGGCCTGATCATGCCAAACGGAAGGCGGTTGGCCCAGACCCCCTCGCCGGCCAAGTGGAGCGCGCGCCGGTCCCGGGGTCAGGGCCAACCCCATGACAGCAACCGTCAAAGGCCCCTGCCCGGGGTCACCACGGTCCCGTCGGCGTGGACCCAGTGACCCCTGCGCATCACGCCCTTCAGCGTGAACTCCGCGTCGAGGACCACCAGGTCCGCGTCCTTGCCCGGCTCCAGCGACCCCACCCTGTCGTACATGCCCAGGAGCCTTGCCGGGTTGGCCGAGATGGCGCGGACGACGTCCTCGACCGGGAGGCGGTCGACGGTGACCGCGCGCCTGAAGGCGGTGTCGAGGGTGAGCGTGGAACCGGCGATCGAGCCGCCCTCCACCAGGCGCGCGACCCCGTCCTTGACCTCGACCTCGAGCGGGCCGAGTTCGTAGCGGCCGTCGCCGAAGCCCGCCGCGTCCATGGCGTCGGTGATGAACGCGACCCGCCCGGCGCCCGCGCGGTGGAAGGCGAGTTCGAGGGCGGCGGGGTGCAGATGGGTGCCGTCGTTGATCAGTTCGACGGTGATCCGCTCGTCCTCCAGCAGTGCCGCGATGGGGCCGGGCGCGCGGTGCCCGAGGGCGGGCATGGCGTTGAAGAGATGGGTCGCGACGGTCGCGCCCGCGTCGATGGCCTCGACGGTCTGCTCGTACGTCGCGTCCGTGTGCCCGATCGCGGCGATCACGCCGTGCTCGGCGAGCAGCCGTACGGAGTCGATGCCGCCGGGCAGTTCGGTGGCGAGCGTGACCATCCTGGCCGTACCGCGGGCCGCGTCGATGAGCTTGCGCACATCGGCCGGGTCGGGGTCACGCAGCAGTTCCTCGCTGTGCGCGCCCTTGCGGCAGGGGGAGATGAACGGGCCCTCGAAGTGGATGCCGGCCAGATCACCCTGCTCGACGAGTTCGGACAGGAAGCCGGCCCGGTGGGCCAGGAAATCCATGTCGCCGGTGACGGTGGAGGCGACGAGGGTCGTGGTGCCGTGCTCGCGGTGGGTGCGGACGCCCCTCAACACGTCCTCGGCGGTGCCGGAGGTGAAGGAGGCGCCGCCGCCGCCGTGGTTGTGGAGGTCGACGAAGCCGGGCACGACCCAGTGCCCGGACAGGTCGAGGACGGGGGCGTCGGCCGGTGCGGATCCGGCGATCCTCGTGCCTTCGACGACGACCCGTCCGTTCTCGACGGTCCCGGTCGGCAGGACCACCCGGGCGCCGGCGAGAACGGTGACTGTGGCGCGAGCGGCCATCAGGCGGATACCTCCGTGGCGAGTAGATCCCAGGCGAGCAGCCCTGCGCCCAGGCATCCGGCGGTGTCCCCGAGGGCCGCCGGGACGATGGCGGGCAGCTTCTGGAACGTCACACGCTCCTCGACCGCGGCCCGCAGGGGTGTGAACAAGGTTTCCCCTGCCTCGGCGAGACCGCCACCGATGATCAGAGTGCGGGGGTCCAGCAGGGTGAGCGCGGTGACCAGCCCGTCGGCGAGCGCGTCGACCGCGTCCTGCCAGACCCGTACGGCCCGCGCGTCCCCGGATGCGACAGCCTTCGCGCAGTCGGCGGCGTCCGCTTCCGCGTCCCCGGACGCGGTGGCCCAGGCGCGGGTGACCGCGGCGGCCGAGGCGACGGTCTCCAGACAGCCGCGCTGGCCGCAGCCGCAGGCAGGGCCGCCGGGCCGGACGACGATGTGGCCGATCTCGCCCGCGCAGCCGTGCGCGCCGGCCTCGATGGCGCCCGCGATGCCGATGGCGCCGGCGATCCCGGTGCCGAGCGGTACGAACAGGAAGCGGTCGGTGCCCTTGCCGGCCCCGATACGGCCCTCGGCGAGACCGCCGGTGCGCACGTCGTGTCCCAGCGCCACGGGTACCCCGCCGAGCCGCTCCGCGAGCAGGGCGCGCAGCGGTACATCGCGCCAGCCGAGGTTCGCCGCGTAGACGGCGATGCCGTCCTCGGCGTCGACGATGCCGGGGACGGCGACTCCGGCGGCCTCCGCGGCGGCACCGAGGTGGGTGGTGCCGTAGGCGCGCAGATCGGTGGCGAAGCCGAGGATGGACTCCACGACGGCGTCCGCGCCGCGGTCGCGCCCGGTGGCGCGCCGTGCCTCGTGCAGCAGTGTCCCGTCCGCCCCGACGAGGGCGGCCTTCATCCCGGTGCCGCCCACATCGAGGGCGATGACGTGTCTCACGAGGACAGTCTCGCGCGCCGGACCAGAAAAGGTCTAGTCCACTGCCCGAGATTGTTGCCACGTCATACAAACGGCATACGAGCAGGAAGCCGTCCACATGGCCCGCCTTGGGGCAGGCCTGCGGCCTGGCCGTATGTGCCGAGGTGCCCTCCCTCAGGAGGCCGAAAGGATCACGCTGCGCGTCAGGTTGCGCGGGCGGTCCGGGTCGTGGCCCTTCGACTCCGCCAGCGTCACCGCGAGACGCTGCGCGCGGATCAGGTCCGCCAGCGGGTCCGCCTCCTGGCGGGCCACCAGGGTGCCGCCCGTCCGGGCGACATCACCGGCCAGCCCCTCCGGGAGCGCGCCGAAGACCCATGCGACACGGTTCGGGCCGGTGATCGAGATCGGGCCGTGGCGGTACTCCATCGCGGGGTACGACTCCGTCCACGCGCCCGCCGCCTCGCGCAGCTTCAGGCCTGCCTCCAGCGCCAGCCCGTACGTCCAGCCGCGGCCCAGGAAGGTCCATTGCTCGGCCGCCACGACCGCTTCGGGGAGCGGCTCGGTGATCGCCAGCTCGGCGTCGACCGCGGCGTCGGCCAGTGGCTTGACACCCGGCAGCTCGTCGAGGCCGGCCCGCAGGAACGCCAGCGCCGTGGTGGCGAACCTGGTCTGGACGACCGACTCCTCGTCCGCCCAGTCCAGCACCGCGACCGCGTCCGCCGCGTCCCTCACCGGCGTCCTCGGGCCGGCCGTCAGGGCGAGCGTGGGCACCGTGCTCTTCAGCTTCGCCAGCAGGTCCAGGACCTCGGTCGTCGTACCGGACCGGGTGATCGCGACCACCCGGTCGTACGCGCGGCCCGCCGGGAACTCGGAGGAGGCGAATGCGTCGGTCTCGCCGAGTCCGCCCGCCTCGCGTAGTGCGGCATATGCAATTGCCATGTGCCAAGACGTCCCGCAGCCGATGACGGCGACGCGCTCACCCGGCCGCGGCAGACCCTCGAAGGCTGCGGCCGCCTCGGCCGCTCGGCGCCAGCAGGCGGGCTGGGTGGCTATCTCGGCTGCGGTACGGGACATGCGGGACGGCTCCTTGCAACGTGCGGTGACGGCGTCATGTGTCTCGGCGGCGGCCTACCCACTCCGTGCCGGGACGTGCGGGCGTTGCGAAAGTGATACCAGCAGTGGTGTAGACCTCATGGCCCCGATGGGAGAATCATCGCTCATCTCACAGGGCGTCACGGGGGGACGACCGGGGCGTAAGGGCATCCGGACATCCGGGCATCCGGACAACGACAGAGGGTGGGGAAGAGCTGTGCAGCGGCGCTTCTTGGGTCTTGCCGCGGCCGCCGCGGCACTCGCGATGACGGTCTCGCTCACGGGCTGCGGCGGCGGCTCCGAGGGCGGCTCCGGTGACGTCACCCTCAAACTGGTGGCCGCGGACTACGACGTGGCGGGCGGCGGGAGCAGCAAGGACTACTGGGCCGATCTGACGGCCGCGTTCACCGAGCAGAACCCCGGCATCACGGTCGAGGTCCAGGTCGAGTCCTGGAACGACGTCGACCGCAAGGTCGCCGAGATGGTCAAGGCGGGGCACGCCCCCGACATCGCCCAGATCGGCGCCTACGCCGACTACGCCGCGGCCGACAAGCTCTACTCCGCGGACCAGCTGCTCACCATCCCCGTGCAGTCCAACTTCCTCGGCCCGCTCGTGGACGCCGGCGAGCACAAGCGTGTCCAGTACGGGCTGCCGTTCGTCGCCTCCACCCGCCTGCTCTTCTACAACAAGGAGCTCTTCGCCGAGGCCGGGATCGAGGAGGGCCCCAGGACATGGGACGACCTTCGCGCCGACGCGCAGAAGCTGAAGCAGAGCACGGAGGTGAAGTACCCCTTCGCGCTGCCGCTCGGGCCGGAGGAGGCCCAGGCCGAGAGCATGATGTGGCTGCTCAGTGGTGGCAGTGACGGTTACACGGACGCCGCGGGCAACTACACGATCGACTCGCAGCAGAACATCGACACATTCGAATGGCTGAAGACCAACCTGGTCGGCGGCGAGCTGACGGGACCGGTGCCGCCCGCGAAGCTCAACCGCAAGGACGCGTTCGCGGCGTTCACGCGGGGCGAGGTCGGCATGCTCAACGGCCACCCGTCCCTGATGCAGGCCGCGGCGAAGGAGGGCATCGACGTCGGCATGGTTCCCCTGCCCGGCCGCACCGGCAAGGCGAAGGCGACGATGGGCGTGGCCGACTGGATCATGGGCTTCAAGCAGAACGGCCACAAGGCCGAGATCGGCAAGTTCCTGGACTTCCTCTTCAGCGACAAGAACGTCCTCGACTTCGCGGGCCAGAACGGCCTGCTGCCGGTGACGGTCTCCGCCTCCGAGGCGATGGAGCGGGACCCCGAGCACAAGGATCTCCGTACGTTCCTCCAGGAACTGCCGGCCTCGATGCTGCCGCCGGTCGGCAAGACGTCGTGGGCCGCGGTCAGCGAGAGCATCAAGAAGAATGTCGGCGAGGCGGTCGAGCCCGGCGGCAGCCCGGAGGCGGTCCTGGGCCGCATAAGCCTCGAGGCGAAGGAAGCGGAACTGGCGGAGTAGTCAGCCGCGGGGGATTGCGGAAGGGGCGGCCCACTCGTCGGTGGGCGTCGATAGGTTGGATCGTATGACCGACGACCAGGCGCTTTCGGAGCGTGAGCGGGCCGTTCTCGCCATGGAGCAGCGCTCCTGGAGCGGGCCCGGGGCCAAGGAGCGGGCGATACGGGAGAAGCTCGGCATCTCCCCGGTGCGCTACTACCAACTCCTCAACGCGCTCCTCGACGACGAGCGCGCGCTGGCGCACGACCCCGTTACCGTCAACCGGCTGCTCCGTGTGAGGGACGCCAGGAGAAGTCGCCGATAGGGTCGGTACATGGGCTCCCCGTACGCGCACCCCCTGCCGACGCCGTCCACTCCCGCAGGCCGTGACGGTCTGGCGGCTCTCCTCGCCCGGCCCTCAGGGGCCGTCGTCGCCCTCGACTTCGACGGCACCCTCGCCGAGATCGTGCCCGACCCTGAACAGGCCCGCGCCCACCCCGGCGCCGCCCCCGCGATCGCCGCGCTCGCGCCGCGGGTCGCCTCCGTCGCCGTGATCACCGGCAGACCCGCCGGTGTCGCGGTGCGCTACGGCGGCTTCGCCGGTGTGCCGGGCCTGGACCACCTCGTCGTCCTCGGCCACTACGGCGCCGAGCGCTGGGACGCGGTCAGCGGCACCGTCCAGGCCCCCGCCCCGCACCCCGGTGTCGCAGCCGCCCGCGCCGAACTGCCGGGTGTCCTCGACGGGGCCGGGGTCTGGGAGGGCACCTGGGTCGAGGAGAAGGGCCGGGCGGTCGCGGTCCACACGCGCCGCGCCACCGACCCCCAGGCCGCCTTCGACGCCCTGCGCGAACCGCTCGCCGCGCTCGCCGCCCGCCACGGCCTGATCCTGGAGCCGGGCCGCATGGTTCTGGAGCTGCGCCCGCCCGGCATGGACAAGGGCAAGGCCCTGTCGGACTACGTACGCGAGGTGAACGCCGAGTCCGTGCTGTACGCGGGCGACGACCTGGGTGACCTCCCTGCGTTCGGCGCGGTCGAAAAACTCCGCTCGGACGGGGTGCCGGGGCTGCTGGTCTGCAGCGGCAGCAACGAGGTGACGGAACTCGCGGACCGCGCGGACCTGCTGGTGCCGGGGCCGGCGGCGGTGGTGGAGTTCCTGGCGAATCTTGCACAGCACCTGCCGGGTCCGCAGGCGTGAGGGCCGGCGCGGGGCGGGCGGGTTCTTCCCCACCCCGCCCCTTCCCGTAACCGGGGGCAAGCCCCCGGACCCCCGGTACGGCCGGAGGTGGGGGTACCTCCCACGCCCGCAGGGCGTAGGGGTTGATTGAGGCGCGGGGTCCGGGGCGGAGCCCCGGTTACGGGCAGGGGCGGGGTGGGGAAAGCCCCGCAGGGGCCCGGGCCTGTGTCGCCGTGCCGGTCCGCGCAACGCCGGAGCCGGCGTGGCCCCGGAACGAGCGCAACGCCGGAATCAGCGCAACGCCGGAATCAGCGCGGCAACGCCGGAACCGGCGCGGCCCCGGAACGAGCGCAACGCCGGAGCCGGCGTGGCCCCGGAGTCAGCGCAACGCTGGAATCAGCGCGGCCCCGGAGCCGGCGCGTCTACGCGTCCTTGGCGCGCAGGGCCTCCAGCTGGTCGAGGAACCACTGCTTCGGCGGCAGCGCCGTCGCCGCCGCCGCCAGGCGCTTGGTGCGTTCGGCCCGCTCCGCCTCCGGCATGGTCAGCGCCTCGTGCAGCGCGGCCGCCGTGCCGCTCACGTCGTACGGGTTGACCGAGAGCGCGTCGTCGCCGAGCTCCGCGTGCGCGCCCGCCTCCCGCGACAGCACCAGCGCGCAGCCGTGGTCGGAGACGACGGGGACCTCCTTGGCGACCAGGTTCATCCCGTCCCTGATGGGGTTGACCAGTGCCACGTCCGCCATCCGGTACGCGGCCAGTGAGCGCGCGAAGTCGTCCTTGACGTGCACGACGACCGGAGTCCAGTCGTCCGTCCCGTACTGCGCGTTGATCTCGTCCGCGACCCGGGAGACCTCCGCCGTGTACTCCCGGTAGACCGCGAGATCCTGGCGCGAGGGGTAGGCGAGCGCGATGTGCACGATCCGCTCCCGCCACTCGGGGTGCTCCTCCAGCAGCTCCCGGTAGGCCAGGAGCCCCCGCACGATGTTCTTGGACAGCTCGGTCCGGTCGACCCGGACGATCGTCCTGCGGCCCTCGCCGATCTGCTCCCGCAGCTGTTCCATGCGCTCTGCCACATCGGGCCGGTGCGCCCGCTCGCGCAGGAAGTCCGCGTCGGCGCCGAGTCCGTGGACGCCTGTCCGCGTGGTGCCGGTGCCGCCGACCACCTGCTCGCAGCAGCCGGCGAAGGCGTCCGCCCACCGCCGGGTCAGGAACGCCAGCCGGTCCGCGCCCAGCATCCCGCGCAGCAGCTGTTCCGCGATGTCGTCCGGCAGCATCCTGAAGTACTCCGCCGGCGCCCACGGTGTGTGCGAGAAGTGCCCGATCCGCAGGTCGGGGCGGAGTTCGCGGAGCATGCCGGGCACCAGGGCCAGGTGATAGTCCTGCACCAGCACGGCCGCGCCGTCGGCGGCCCGCTGCGCCAGCGCCTCGGCGAACGCCTTGTTGTACGCCTCGTACGCAGCCCACTGCCGCCGGAACTCCTTGTCGAAGACCGGCTCCAGTGGGGTCTGGTACAGCATGTGGTGCACGAACCACAGCACCGAATTCGCGATGCCGTTGTACGCGTCGGAGTGGACGGCCGCGTCGATGTCGAGCATCAGCACACCCGGCTCGCCGACCCCGCGCCGGACCGCCTCGCGGTCGCCGTCGCTCAGGGCCGCGCACACCCACAGGGACTGTGCGCCGGAGCCGATGGCCGACAGGCCGGAGACCAGGCCGCCGCCCCCGCGGCGGGCGTCGAGCTCTCCGTCCTCGTTCACCGTGTACGAGACCGGGCCGCGGTTGGACGCGACCAGGATCTGGGCAGCGTGTTCACGCTCGGAGACCATGTGGCGAACCTAGCCCGTCCCGGGAAACCTCAAACGTGCGTACGGTCTCACCGCGCCAGATCCGGTCTCAGTCCTTGTCGCGGCGCCGCGACGCCGCCACCGCGACCACTCCCGCCGCCGTCAGACTCAGCGCCACCCCGCCGAGCAGCCACAGCTGCTCGTTCCTGGATCCGGTGTCGGCCATCTCGCCGGGCTGGATCTGCACCGGCCGGAGCGAGGGTTCCGTCCCCGGCGACCCGTCCGCCCCCGTGGCGGCCGCGGGGACGGGCGATCCGAGCAGTGCCGCGGCGGTGACCGCCAGGGCCCCGAGGATCCGGGGCAGCCGGCCATGGTTCCTGTCATCTTTCGCACCCATGTGTACGAAAGGTAGAGAAGATGTCCGCGTGATCCGGTTTATGCCGCGCGACGCGCCGCATACTCACCGATCTCACGCATCGGCGGCCGCTCCTCCGTGTCCACGGAGTACGTCCGCGGCTCGAACCCCGTCTCGCCCCGCTCGAACTGCGTCAGCGACGGCCGCACCAAGTGTCCGCGGGAAAGTCGCAGTTGGGCGGTGCGGTAGATCGCCGCCGCCATCCGGCCCAGTGCCTGCCCGTCCTGGTGGCGGTGCTTGCGCGAACCGACGTCCACCTGTGCGAGCGCGTCCAGGCCCACCGTGTGCAGCGCGTCCACCAGCAGTCCCAGCTCCACCCCGTACCCGACGGGGAACGGCAGCCGCTCCAGCAGCGACCGCCGTGCCGCGTACTCGCCGCCCAGCGGCTGGACGAAGCCGGCCAGCTGCGGCCAGTGCAGATTCAGCAACGGCCGGGCCACCAGTTCGGTCACCCGCCCGCCCTGGCCCGGCTCGCCGCCGAGCGGCCGGTCGTACATGGCCTTGACGAACTGCACCTCGCCGTCGGTCAGCAGGGGCCCGACGATCCCGGAGACGAACTCCGCGGAGAAGTCGCGCAGGTCCGCGTCGACGAAGCAGACGATGTCACCGCTGGTCACCATCAGTGACCGCCACAGCACCTCGCCCTTGCCGGGCACGGCCGGTATCCGCGGCAGGATCGTGTCCCGGTGGACCACCCGCGCCCCGGCCGCCGCGGCCACTTCACCCGTACGGTCGCTCGAGCCCGAGTCGATGACCACCAGCTCGTCGACCAGCGGCACGCTCTCCATCAGCTCGCGCCGGATCACGGTGACGATGTCCCCGACCGTCGTCTCCTCGTCCAGCGCGGGAAGCACCACGCTGACCGACGTCCCGCGCCTGGCCTTGGCCGCCAGCAGCTGGTTCATCGTCCGGTCGGCGGCCGCCCAGGAACGCCTGCTCAGCCAGCGCTCCACCTCATCGAGCACGTGCGCGTCTCCTTGACTTCCTGTCGAGAGATCCATCTCGAGGTTCGGACGACTATCTCAACCGTCCAGGGCTTCGGTTACAGTCTTGAACAACGCCGATGACCGTCGCATGCCGGGGGTCGTCGCGCTGACAACTGAATACCGCTCATCCAGAGGGGCAGAGGGAACGGCCCGTTGAAGCCCCGGCAACCCTCCCGCCGACCGCGAGGTCACGGTGGGGAAGGTGCCAATTCCGTCTCGTGGCGAGATGCGTCACGAGGAAGATGAGGAGAAAGGGCCTCGCCACCATGGCTGTGCAGACCGTTGCAAGCAGCACCACCACCCCTGTGGACCTCGGACCGGCCGCCGCGCTCTCGTGCCGCGAGTGCGGGGAGCGTTTCGAACTCGGCCCCATCTTCGCCTGTGCCTCGTGTTTCGGGCCGCTCGAAGTCGCGTACGACCTGCCGAGCGGCGACCCCGAGGCCCTTCGCAAGCGGATCGAAGCGGGCCCGGACAACATCTGGCGCTACGCCCCGCTGCTGCCCGTCCCCGCCGACGTGGCCGGCAAGCCGAGTCTGAACCCCGGTTTCACCCAGCTGGTCAAGGCCGACAACCTCGCCCGTGAACTGGGCGTCACCGGCGGCCTGTACGTCAAGGACGACTCCGGCAACCCGACGCACTCCTTCAAGGACCGTGTCGTCGCGATCGCCGTCGAGGCGGCCCGCGCCTTCGGTTTCACCACCCTGTCCTGCTCCTCCACCGGCAACCTCGCCGGCGCCGTCGGCGCCGCCGCGGCCCGGGCCGGCTTCCGCTCCTGCGTGTTCATCCCGCACGACCTTGAGCAGGGCAAGGTCGTCATGGCCGCCGTGTACGGCGGTGAACTGGTCGGCATCGAGGGCAACTACGACGACGTCAACCGCTTCTGCTCCGAGCTCATCGGCGACCCGCTCGGCGAGGGCTGGGGCTTCGTCAACGTCAACCTCCGCCCGTACTACGGCGAGGGCTCCAAGACGCTCGCGTACGAGATCTGCGAGCAGCTCGGCTGGCAGCTGCCCGACCAGATCGTGATCCCGATCGCCTCCGGCTCGCAGCTCACCAAGATCGACAAGGGTCTGCAGGAGCTGATCAAGCTCGGTCTCGTCGAGGACAAGCCGTACAAGATCTTCGGCGCCCAGGCCGAGGGCTGTTCGCCGGTGTCCACCGCCTTCAAGGCCGGCCACGACGTCGTACGCCCGCAGAAGCCGAACACCATCGCCAAGTCGCTCGCGATCGGCAACCCGGCCGACGGCCCGTATGTGCTGGACATCGCCCGCCGCACCGGCGGTGCGGTGGAGGACGTCAACGACGAGCAGGTCGTCGACGCGATCAAGCTGCTGGCGCGGACCGAGGGAATCTTCGCCGAGACGGCGGGAGGCGTGACCGTGGGCGTGACCAGGAAGCTGATCGAGCAGGGCCTGCTCGACCCGACGCTCACCACCGTCGTACTCAACACCGGCGACGGTCTCAAGACGCTGGACGCGGTCGCCCCGACCACCGGTCCGACCGCGACGATCCGCCCGAGTCTGGACGCGTTCCGCGACGCCGGCCTGGCCGGCTGAACCACCGAGAGAGGCAGCACACCATGAGCGTCAACGTCCGCATCCCCACCATCCTCCGCACGTACACGGGCGGCAAGGCCGAGGTCCCGGCCGAGGGCGCGACCCTCTCCGAGGTCATCGCGGACCTGGAGAAGAACCACGCGGGCATCGCCGCCCGGGTCCTGGACGACCAGGGCAAGCTGCGCCGCTTCGTCAATGTGTACGTGAACGACGACGATGTGCGCTTCGAGCAGGGGCTGGAGACGGCGACGCCGGACGGTGCGGGAGTTTCCATCATCCCCGCGGTCGCCGGTGGCTGACGCGACCTGGAATTACCCAGAGTAACGAGAATTGCCCCTTCCGGTGGAGAACCGGAGGGGGCAATTCTGCATGGTTGAGCGCGATAGAGTTGGGGAAGCGGCCTCCGCCACTCGCTTCCCCTGTGTATGAGAATGCGCCGGGAGGCGACAAGAAGTGGCCAAAGTGTGCGATCGAAATGCGCCTTTGGGGATACTTTGTGGAGCCCGACTTGCCCCGGAATTCACGGAATTTGCACATTTCATCCCTTTGCTACTGCGCAGAATTCTCGTCCGACTGACCTGTTGCAGACGGCAGTTGGACAGATACATTCAGCCGCGGTCGACGCGTTCCGGCGCCCGCCCCTCCTGTCGGGGCGGTAGGTCTGACCCGGGTCCGCGAAGTGCGGTCCTGCGCAAGGGCCAGTAATAGGGGAGTTAGGCATGGCTCAGGGCACCGTCAAGTGGTTCAACGCGGAGAAGGGCTACGGCTTCATCGCGGTCGACGGTGGTGCGGATGTTTTCGTCCACTACAGCGCGATCCAGATGGATGGGTACCGCACCCTTGAAGAGGGTCAGCGAGTTGAGTTCGAGATCTCGCAGGGCCAGAAGGGTCCGCAGGCGGACATGGTCAAGCTGGCCGTCTGATCCAGTCGCGATCGGCCACCGACGTTCTCACTCCGAGGGGTCCGCATCCCATCCAGGGATGCGGACCCCTCGTCGTGCGTTCACGCACGGTTCGTCCGCCCTCCGCCTTCGCCGCTCTCCGCCTGCGGATCCCCGAGAGCCGCTTGCACTCTCCTATGCCGAGTGCTAATCATTGGCGTTAGCACTCTGCAGGTGAGAGTGACAGAACTTGGATCGGGTCGGTGAGGCCCGCGGGCCGGGTGGGGCAAGGAACCACACGGCTTGCAGGCCGTCCGTCGCGGGCACCAGCACGGTCCGGAAGCAATCCTCCCCCGTAGCCCTGCGGGCACGGGGGGACCCCCAAGTCCGGGAGGACCACTTCACATGGCCAAGATCATCGCGTTCGACGAGGAGGCACGGCGCGGTCTCGAGCGCGGGATGAACCAGCTCGCCGACGCCGTCAAGGTCACCCTTGGCCCCAAGGGCCGGAACGTCGTCCTCGAGAAGAAGTGGGGCGCCCCCACGATCACCAACGATGGTGTTTCCATCGCCAAGGAGATCGAGCTCGAGGACCCGTACGAGAAGATCGGCGCCGAGCTGGTCAAGGAAGTCGCCAAGAAGACGGACGACGTCGCCGGCGACGGTACGACCACCGCGACCGTTCTCGCGCAGGCGCTCGTCCGTGAGGGCCTGCGCAACGTGGCCGCCGGCGCCAACCCGATGGCCCTCAAGCGCGGTATCGAGAAGGCCGTCGAGGCCGTCTCCGGTGCCCTGCTCGAGCAGGCCAAGGACGTGGAGACCAAGGAGCAGATCGCTTCCACCGCCTCCATCTCCGCCGCCGACACCCAGATCGGCGAGCTCATCGCCGAGGCCATGGACAAGGTCGGCAAGGAAGGCGTCATCACCGTCGAGGAGTCCCAGACCTTCGGTCTGGAGCTGGAGCTCACCGAGGGTATGCGCTTCGACAAGGGCTACATCTCGGCGTACTTCGCCACCGACATGGAGCGTATGGAGGCGTCCCTGGACGACCCGTACATCCTGATCGTCAACTCCAAGATCTCCTCGGTGAAGGACCTGCTCCCGCTGCTGGAGAAGGTCATGCAGTCGGGCAAGCCGCTGCTGATTATCGCCGAGGACGTCGAGGGCGAGGCCCTGTCGACCCTGGTCGTCAACAAGATCCGTGGCACCTTCAAGTCCGTTGCCGTCAAGGCCCCGGGCTTCGGCGATCGCCGCAAGGCGATGCTGAACGACATCGCCATCCTCACCGGTGGCACGGTCATCTCCGAGGAGGTCGGCCTCAAGCTCGAGAACGCCGGCCTGGACCTGCTGGGCCGCGCCCGCAAGGTCGTCATCACCAAGGACGAGACCACCATCGTCGACGGTGCCGGTGAGAGCGACCAGGTCCAGGGTCGCGTCAACCAGATCCGCGCCGAGATCGAGAACTCCGACTCGGACTACGACCGCGAGAAGCTCCAGGAGCGCCTCGCGAAGCTGGCCGGCGGCGTGGCCGTCATCAAGGCCGGCGCCGCGACCGAGGTCGAGCTCAAGGAGCGCAAGCACCGCATCGAGGACGCCGTTCGCAACGCGAAGGCGGCCGTCGAGGAGGGCATCGTCGCCGGTGGTGGCGTGGCTCTGATCCAGGCTTCCTCGGTCTTCGAGAAGCTCGAGCTCGAGGGTGACGAGGCGACCGGCGCCAACGCCGTGAAGCTCGCGCTGGAGGCTCCGCTGAAGCAGATCGCCGTCAACGGTGGTCTCGAGGGCGGCGTCATCGTCGAGAAGGTGCGCAACCTGCCCGTCGGCCACGGCCTGAACGCCGCGACCGGTGAGTACGTCGACATGATCGCCGAGGGCATCATCGACCCCGCGAAGGTGACCCGCTCTGCCCTGCAGAACGCGGCCTCCATCGCGGCGCTGTTCCTCACCACCGAGGCCGTCATCGCCGACAAGCCGGAGAAGGCTTCCGCGCCTGCCGGTGGCGGCATGCCGGGCGGTGACATGGACTTCTGATCCGGTTTCGGATCGGACCCGTCCGTAAGGACGAAGGGCGGCACCCCTCCTCCCAGGGGGGTGCCGCCCTTCGGCGTCTGCGCGGCGACCGTACGGGCTACTGCCGCGAAAGGGGCGACCTCGAAATCCTCATGTGGCCTCGGGCTCGAGGCAGTTGAATGTTCTGGAACGATCAGCTGCCCACGATCCAGGAGGGAAGCCGCGTGACTTTCGGGGGACAGGGACCGTACCGCCCGCCATGGCCACCGAACGGTGGACCGCCACCGCCGTACCGTCCCCACCCGCCGAACGCGTCCCTGTGGCAGCGGCTGCGCGAGGACGAGTGGCCGCCGCTGAGGGAAGTGCTGGGACACGCACGCAGGCTTCCCGGCTGTGTGTGGGTGCTGGCCCTGTGCTTCGTATGGCCCGCGCTGTTCGTCCTGGTGATGTACCCGCTGGCCCGCTCGGCCCGTATGAAGTCCCGGGCAGTCTTCCCCGCGCGCAGCCATCGCGGTGTCCAGGACCCGGAGGTGATGCGCATGCAGAAGATCCGGGCCTGGATCGCCCTCGGCGCGTCCTTGGCGATCCTGCTGGCCTACGGCACGTCGGAGGACTGGCAGCAGGCCCAGGACCAGGCATTCTTCCGGCTGGCGGTCACCCCGTGGCTGCTGCTCCTCACGGCGCCCGCCGTGATCGCGCTCCTGTTCCGCTTCGCGCCGCCGTCGGCCCGGCCGGTCATGCGCGCGCGTCTGCGGCCGGCGGTCCGGACGGTGCTCTGGTACTTCGGGGCCTTCACGGCCGTGCCGATACTGTTCGCCGGCGTCATGTTCCTCAGCAGGACGTTCCAGGGCGAAGCGGCGGGTGCCCTGCTCTCGTTCGCGCTCCTTCTTCCGGTCCTGTGGCTCGTCTTCTTCGTCGGCTTCGCCTCCACGACGGTCGTCCGCACCGCCTTCCACACGGCCGATGTACACGCTGCCCTCCCGGCGCTGCTCACCGGTGTCCTGGTGTGGGAGCTTGCCGCGGTCAATCTGCTCATGGCCGGCCCGCCTCCCGGCCCGCCGGTGATCCAGCTCTGCGCACTCATCGGCGGCCCGGCGTCGGTGACGGGCGTGGCATGGTGGGAGATCGGCCGCCTGCGCACCCGGTACGGCGTGACCTTGCGCAGCTGAGCAGGCGCTCGTCCGGGGCGTCACGCGCGGCGACCTGAAGCTGCCGGGCCGGCTGCTCGCGGCGTACGGCCGCACCTTCGACCCGGCCGAGCCGCCGGCGTACACGCTGCTGCATGCGTACAGCAATCTGCGTGGTACCTGCGGGAGTTGCCCCCGCGCCGCCGCAGCAGACGCCGAAGTCGCCGGCGGAGACCTGGTTCGGCACGGCCTGGCCGAGCGGCTGCCCGGCGGATCACCGGCTCGTCAGCGACAGCGTGAACCAGGTGGTCTTGCCCTGGTCGGTCGGACGCACGCCCCAGTCCTGCGCCAGCGTGTCGACCAGGACGAGCCCCCGCCCGGACTCGTCGTCGTCGGCGGCGATCCGCGGCTGCGGCGGATGGTGGCTGTGGTCGCTCACCTCGACGGTGAGTTCCGTGCTGTTGTGCCGCACGTGCACATGGACCGGTCCCTGGCCGTGCCGGATGGCGTTGGTCACCACCTCGGACACCAGCAGCCGGGCGTCATCGGCGAGCCGGTCGCAGTTCCACGCGACGAGGGCCTTCGTGAGGAACGTCCGTGCCTCCGACACCGAGGACGACACCGCGGGCAGATCCGTGGTGGCCGTGGCGACCGGCGCCGCGGGTAACTGGGTCAGGAGCAGGGTCACATCGTCGTGATGGCTGTCCGTCGACGGAAGCACGGACGTAAGGACCCGGTCCGCGGCTGACTCCAGATCGGACGTGGCGGCGAACGCCTCGTCGAGCGCGGTGACGAGTGCGGCGAGCTGCTCCTCGATGTCGCCTTCCGGGGTCTCTATCAGCCCGTCGGTGAAGAGGATGAGACGGGACCCTGCCGCCACGGAGAGCGTCGTCTGCTGGTGCAGGAAGTCACCGACACCGAGCGGCACGCTCACGGGTGCGTCGAGAGGCCGCACACGTTGGCCCGGTGCGGCGAGCAGCGCGGGCAGATGCCCTGCGGAGCACACGGTCACCTCGCCGGCGTCCGGTGCCACGATCAGATAGCAGCAGGTGACCAGCTGGTCCGGCCCGTCGAGTTCGGCGACGATCGCGTCGAGGGACTGCATCAACTGGCGTGGCTGCATACCGGTCTTGGCCAGGGCATGGGCGGCGGAGCGCAGCTGCCCCATGATGGCGGCCGCCTCCAGGCCCCGCCCCATGACATCGCCGATGAGGATGCCGACCCGGCCGGCCCCGAGCGGTACGAGATCGAACCAGTCGCCGCCGACGCCGGCGCCCTGGGTGGCGGGCAGATAGCGGCTGGCCGTGGGCATCCCGGGGACGGCGGGCGGGGTGCCCATCAGGCTGCGTTGCAGGGTGAGGGCGACATGGCGCTGCTGTTCGTACAGGGCGGTGAGCTGGGTCTCGGCTGCTTTTCGTTCGCTGACGTCGCGTACGGCGGCGGAGACGAGGAGTCCGTCGGTGGTTTCGAGGGGGCTGAGGCTGATCTCGACGGGGAATTCGGTGCCGTCTCTGCGTAGTCCGTGGAGTTCGAGTCCGGCGCCCATGGGGCGGACCTGGCGGTTGTGGATGTAGCCGTTGCGGTGGTGGGCGTGGTGGTTGCGGAATCGGCCGGGTACGAGGATTTCGACGGGGTGGCCGAGGAGTTCTTCGCGGTCGTAGCCGAAGAGGGCTTCGGTCTGGGCGTTGACGAGGCGGATGGTTCCGGTGTCGTCGACGATGACCATGGCGTCGGGCGCGGCCTCCAGCAGGCTACGGAACCGTTCTTCAGCTGCTTTTCGTTCGCTGACGTCGCGTACGGCGGCGGAGACGAGGAGTCCGTCGGTGGTTTCGAGGGGGCTGAGGCTGATCTCGACGGGGAATTCGGTGCCGTCTCTGCGTAGTCCGTGGAGTTCGAGTCCGGCGCCCATGGGGCGGACCTGGCGGTTGTGGATGTAGCCGTTGCGGTGGTGGGCGTGGTGGTTGCGGAATCGGCCGGGTACGAGGATTTCGACGGGGTGGCCGAGGAGTTCTTCGCGGTCGTAGCCGAAGAGGGCTTCGGTCTGGGCGTTGACGAGGCGGATGGTTCCGGTGTCGTCGACGATGACCATGGCGTCGGGCGCGGCCTCCAGCAGGCCGCGGAACCTTTCCTCCGCGGGGCTCGGTGTCTGCTCGTGCCGCGGGGCGGGGACGGGGCACCGGCAGGGTGGCGGACCGTCGGGTCCTGGGTCGGACTCCGATGAGACTGCGGCGATCGTGGCATCCATACGTGCCTCCCGGACGGATTATGCCGACTGCGGTTTCCACGACTGCGGTATCCGGACATCTCAGCGCAGCCCGTCCGCGCAGGCACCCGTGAGTCCGATTCTGATCGGCTCTGGCCCAATTGGGGTTCCGTGGGTGCAGTCCTTGTGCTTCTCGGGGCGGAGGGTGATTCCGACGGGCTTGGGAGTTCGACCGCGGACAGGCCGTGTCTCAGAGTGGCTCGATCCCCTCGTCCTACATCGTGATGATCTCGGTGCGGGGCGAGGGGATCTTTCCGGCCAGCAGTGGTCGGTGCTGTAGCCGTTTGTTGCCGGTCGCGGTGTCGGGCCGGCCGTCGGTGGGCCGGCGGAAGCTGATCGACGGGATCCGCCGGCGATTGCGGACCGGTGCCGCGTGGAGAGATCCACCGTTGGAACGCCGGCCGTGGACGGTCTACGGACTCTTTCGCCGCCGGCAGCGCGACGGCACCTGGCCCATGCTGCTGACCGGACTGCAGGCCTGGGCGGACGCGGCAGGGCTGATCAGGTGGGAGGTCGATGTCGACTCCACCAAGCACGGCCGGCCGCCGTGACATCGGTCGCCTGGCAGGGCGACCGGTGGATGGAGACGAGCTCCCGGACAGGGGTGACTATCGGCCAGTTTCTGGCCGAGAAGTAGCGCCGCATTCACACTCCTTTCACAGCAGCCACACGGGTAAACCCTGACATGAGCACGGTATTTACGCGCAGCGCGTCGGGGCGATCCCCCGAATGCCCCATCGGCATGGGTCGGAGGCGCCCAAACGGAGGCTTGCCCAAAGGTGTTGAGCTCTGCCTATGGTGATCGCTGCGCGCGTGGGCGGAACCTGACCCTTCTGCCCTGACGCGCGCATCAGTCGGCGGCCGGGGGGCCAGTGCCGCCACGGGGGGAGGGCGAACCGTCATGCAGTGCTACCGGCTCACCGCGAAGGCCGACTCGGTCGGCGCCGTCCACCGCCCCCATCGCCGCGCCGGATCGGCCGGCTGACCCGGCGCGCAACGCTCACACCTCTTGGGGCGGTCGCCCCCGCCTGCTCTCGTTCGCTACGAAGGATGCTCTTTTGCGCCCTATACCAGGGTTGTTCAGACCCGGATCACGCACATCCGCGGCGTTCACCTCCGCCGTCACATCCATCGCCGCCCTGGCCGTGCTCGGCGGGCTGGCCGTCCAGCCTGGCCTGCGGGACCTCGGACAGCGCACCGCCCTGGCGGGCGGTTCCGAGGACTGGTTCGAGGAGACGGCCGCGGAGGAGTTGCGGCAGGACCAGTGCCTGATGGCCGATGTGCTGCGCCTGGGCGGGCCGTCCATGGCCACTGTCGCGCAGGACGGCCTGAATCAGCCGCAGGACAAGCTGCACGTTCTGGCCAACCGGCAGCACTGGGAGGACACTCCGCTCGCCCAGGCGTACAAGTCGGACAGGGACGCGGCGTCCAAGGAGATGGACAGCCTCAACGCCCTCTGGAGCGGTTGGAAGAAGCCGCTCGAGGGGTTGGAGAGGCCTCCCATAGCGGACTTCCACGAACCTCCGGGCGGAACGGGGGACAACAGAGGCACCTTCTATCAGCAGACCGGTCTGTCGAAGTGGATCTCCGACCGGTTCTGGAAGAACGACAGCGACTTCTACGAGGATCCCACCCCCAAGGCCGACGGGCCGACGGTGAAGGCCGTCAAGGATCTCGGCACTCCGCTGTACGGCAAGGACCCCGATCCCAACCTGCCGGAGTGGGACCGTCAGTACGCCGAGCATGGCGCGTTCGAGCACCTGACTGACTGGTCACTGGAGCCAACGGGTGCGGACAACGCCCGTATCTTCCTTGCCTCCGGCGGTTTCCCCCGCACCGCGCCGCAGCCGGGTACGGCGGAGCACCGCGTCGCGGTCGAGGACGTGAAGACCCGGTTCGCGTCGTGCGCGTGGCGTGACCCGATGGACCCGAACAAGGTGTTGGGCGACATCTCCGCCACCGCCGCGGCGGAGTGGCAGCAGGAGATCGCCTCCCAGCAGGTGCAGCGCAACCAGCTCCTGAACGCGAACAAGGACGCCACCAAGTCCCTCGCCGCGGGCGCGAAGACACTGGGAGACCTGCTGGGTCACTCCTGGGTCGCCGACCACCTCGCACGCTGGCAGGACTACTGGTCCGCGGGCGGCGTGGGCTGGATCGGTGACAGCTACGCGACGATCGAGGTGCCGGGCGCCAAGGGCAACTGCCTGGACGTCCAGGGCGGCGGCAAGACCAACGGCACGCCGGTCCAGATCTACACCTGCAACGGCGGTGCCGCCCAGCAGTGGACGATCGAGGGCAGCGAGGACGACCTCCACATCCGTAACGTCGGCTCGCTCAAGTGCCTGGACGTGGCCGGGAACGCGTCGGCCAACGGCACGAAGATCCAGATCTCGGACTGCTACAAGTCCAAGGGGCAGTCGTGGAAGGGCGATGTCCGCGCTGCCTCGCCCCTGAAGAGCGTGTCCACGGGCAAGTGCCTGGATCTGAGCGCGTTCACCAAGAGCACGGATGCGCGGCTGTGGGACTGCAAGGACGCCAGTGCGCAGAAGTTCCTGATCAAGCCGTCCGGTCACAAGGGTACGGACAGCCTGTCGTACCCGGAGAAGGCGCAGTTCGACAAGGCGAAGAAGGGCGTCACCGACACCCAGGCGGCGGCGAAGAAGCAGCTGGCCGCGCTCAAGACGCAGCTGGAGAACGCCAAGAAGTCGGGCACCACCTCGGATGCCGCTGAGCAGGCGGCGTACGGGATCGCGGATGCCGCTGGTGCGCCGCGGGGGCGTGGTCTCCTCGTGGGCCAGCAGAAGGCGCAGGTCACCAAGGGCATCGTCGCCGCGCTGACGGCGATGGTGAAGGCCGGTGAGACCGCCGAAGCGGCCACCCGTGCCTCCGCCGGTGACAGCGAGACGGTTGCGCAGCGCGCGCTGGCTCAGGCGGCGCAGGTCAATGCCGAGTTCCGCAAGGAGGCCGCGCACAAGGCCGAGTTGCAGGCGAAGGCGGCGGCTGACGCGGCCAAGCTGCACCGGGACAACGCGAAGAAGGACAAGGAGACGGCGGAGGCCAAGCTTGCCGTCGCGCTGAAGGCGGAAGGGGAAGCGAAGGCGGCCGCTGCTGACGCGCACGCGAAGCGGCTGGCTGCTGAGGCCGAGGAGAAGACGGCCAAGGCGGAGAAGGAGACCGCCGCCGCCAAGCAGGCCGAGGCCAACCAGCACAAGCAGAACGCCCAGGCCGAAGCCGGCAAGGCGCAGGAGGCCAAGGGCAAGGCCGAGGCTGCCGAGGCCACCGCAGTCGAGCGGAAGAACGGCGCGATCCAGGCCCGCGACAACGCCAGGGCCAAGCGGGACGACGCCTGGGACGCCGAGCAGAGGGCGGATGCCGCTCGCGCCAAGGCGGACGCGAAGGGCGCGTACGCCGACTCACTGGAGGCAGGTTCCGAGGCTGACGCCGCACGTACCGCCGCCAACGAGGCGGACAAGCATGCGGACGATGCGGAAGCGGCCGCCGGCCGTGCCCGCACCGCGGCCAACGCCGCCACCGAGGCGGCCGCTGAGGCGGATGCCGCGGCCACCCGTGCCGAGGCGGCCGCCAAGCGGTCCCGTGCGAACGCGGATGCCGCCCAGGCCGCCAAGCTGAAGGCCGACGCCGCGGTGCGGACCGCGACCAGCGCCGCGGCCGACGCCATCAAGGCGTCCGAGCACGCCTTCGAAGAGGCCAAGACGGCCGTCAAGTTGGCGGAGGAAGCGGAGAAGCTGGCCAAGACCGCCAAGACCCAGGCGGACGAGGCGAACAAGGAGGCCGGCAAGGCCCTCGTGGCTTCGGCGAAGGCCGCGGGCTTCGCCCACGTCACCGCGCAGGCCGCGGTCGACGCGGGCAACGCAGCCGCCCAGGTCGCCAAGCCGGCCAACGACGCGATCCAGCTCGGCTCCCCGTATGTCACCACCGACTCGGCCGCGAGCCTGGTCGTGCTGACCGGGCAGGCGTCCAAGTCGATCGCCGACCAGCAGAAGGCCGTCGCCGACGCCCACGCCAAGAACGCGCAGGCCGAGGCCGCAGCCGCCAAGAACCTGGCCGACCAGGCGTCCGGCGACGCGAAGATCGCCTACCAGTACGCGGCCAACGCCGCCGGACACGCCGCCAACGCCCGCACCTACTCCAAGGAGGCCCTCGGGTACGCGGCCGACGCCGCCGCAGCCGCCTCAAAGGCCTCGCAGTCCCTGGCCCGCACCATCGAGTACGACCGCCAGGCCACCGAGGACGCCGCTGCCGCCGACAAGGCCGCGGGCCGCGCCGAAGGCTACGCCAAGGAGGCCCGCAGCTCCGCCGACCAGGCCGCCCTCGATGCTGCTGCCGCCCGCGACGCGGCAGCAGCGGCGGAGCAGGCGGCCAAGGACGCACGCGCTGCCGCAACCCGCGCCGACGCCGCAGCCACCGAAGCCGAACAGGCCGCCAAGGACGCGGCCAAGTACGCCAAGGAAGCCCAGGAAGCCGCCGACCGGGCCGAGAAGGCCTCCAAGGCGAAGCAGATCGACACCGGAACCGTTCCCGACGGATCCGGAGGGTCCATCGGCAACATGTTCTACGTCGTCGACCACACCGAGAACATCGGCGAACCCCAGACCGTAAAGAAGACGGCCGGCTGCGACGGCTGGATCGACAAGCTCTTCTACCGGGGCGACTGCACGATGACCGTGAAGATCCGGTACAAGGCCTTCCTCGACCTGTACCTGTGCACCGCACAGGTCCTGGACCCGTCGAAGTCCACGTGTCCCTCCAGTGAGACGTTGTATCTGGGTCAGCACCCGACGGACGAGCTGTCCCAAGAGGTCACGCACACCATCACGATCGCCGAATACCAGGCGGGCGTCGATCCGGTGGACATCCTCTTCGGGAGCTGGATCAGGTGCGCCCAGAAGCTCACCCCGGGCGGTGAGAACGGAAGCTGGGGCGGATGCGCCTGGGCAGCCGTGGATGTCGCGCTACTGTTCTCGGGCAAGATCATCAGGCCCATCGCGGACGCCGTCAGGGCGGCGGACGCCGCTGCGAGGACCGGCATCGGATTCGCGGACGCCTACAAGGCCCTGCGTTCCCTCGGCCTGTCCGAAGAGGTCATCGCCGGCATCAGCAAGGTGCAGTTCCAGCGGCTGAGGGCAGCTTGTCTGACATCCCTGGCCCCGTCCAAGACGCGCGCGCTGCCGGCCGGCGGCAGTGCGAAGCGGATCAGCGCGGCCAGCAGCGCCAAGTGCCCGGACTACGTTGAGGTAGCGCCGAGCGGATTTGGAATGGTTGCAGGCATCAACGACGCCGGCCTCGTCTCCATGGCCGTCAAGAAAGGTCCGGGTACGCGGAGTGGCGGCGAAATGTTCAACTCCGCCATTGCGCACTTCGGCGACAAGGTCAAGGGAGTAAAGGCGTACTGGCAGAACGGTGGAGAACTCAGCGACAACCTGAACGACTTCAACAAGGCCGTGCGAAGTGGCGAATACGCATCACTCGAGGAAGCCGCACTTCGGGGAACGTTCACGGGGCATATGTCTGCGAAGCACGGGTTCACGAACGTAGAAATAATTGAACTCCGAGGAATGCCGGGCGAGTACACCGAGGTTGGTGTGATCTTCTCGTAGAATATCGCCCGCGCGATGCGCGAGGTGAGCGGGCGTATGTGAGGACGGGTCTCACGCGAAGTGAGACCCGTCCTCACACCACAGTTGGTGCTCAGGGCAGAGCGGAAAGCTAGGTGCGACATGGGTGATCTGGAAAAAACAGCAGACGAACTGAGGGCGGCTCACGCGGAAGGCAAGGGTGCAGTGGAACTGGCCTTGCTTTCCAGGGACAAGTTGGGTTCGGCGTTCGGCGTCATCTCTTTCATTGCCGCATTCCGTATGGCGTTTGACGTTCCGCTTCCTGTTCTGCAGCGGGCGCAAGCGTGGGAGGGTTTCGGCTGGGGAGGTGTTCAAATCTCTGATGAAGAGTTTTCCGCAGTCATGTCGCCCTGGCTTGCGCACCCGTAGCCGCATGGACCTCCCGGCGGCCTGATGTGCCGGTGACGCTGCCGAACGGGGCGTAGTACCAAACGGGAGCTCCACGCGCCAGACCTGCTCAGGCAGGCGGAGCGCATGCAACCCATCCGGACCCTGTGGAAGTCCCGGATCACGCCACGAGCGTGACCGGCAGCTCGTCCACCAGCGGGAACCGGGCGCGGCGCTACAGAGCACACCGACACATCCCACCACCTGGGAACGATCGCTGACCGGGCATTTGCTGCCCTGCTGCATGCCGGTGCCCGGTGATCACGCCGGCAGGACCTTCAGCGGGCATCTGCCGTGTCCGACCGGGAGCCTTCTACCGTCACGACCCGATCTACGGCTGTAGTACTAGCGGACGGTGCGGAGGTACGCGGAGAGGGCGGCCACGTCCGGGTACTTCTCCGCCTCGCGGGACAGCGGGTCGTCGTCGCGGCCGTGGCCGATGACCGGGTTGACGACACGGCCGTCGCCCTGGATGTACAGGCCCTGGGAGCAGATCAGCCGGTAGTACGGCCGATCCCCCTGCAGGACCCGCCTCTCCTCGGCGGTGACCGGCTCACCGGACCGGACGCGCTCCTCGACGAAGCGTTCGCCCTCCTCCGCCTTGGAGCGCAGGAACCAGACCGAACGGCCCTTGGGCAGCCGGAGCTTCATCCCGTTGACGCCGTCGGCCATCTCGTGGGGCGATCCGGTGAACTCCACCGTGACCCGCTTCCGGAAGCCCTCCGGAAGCGTGCCCGCCACCACCTCCACGGGGCGGATCGTCACGCCGATCATCTGGACGCCGTACGCCCTGCGGGTCGGCCGTACGCCGACGACCTCGCCGATCACGACGGCCGATGCGGCGCGGGCCGCCTGCCCGAGGGAGTCGTAGCGCTCCACCTCGTCCGCGAGGCCCGTCGAGCGGAGCCGGTCGAAGAAGGCGGCGTCGGACGGTGACGGCGCCTTCTTCGACGGGGGCCGGTCGCTCGCGACGGGGCGGCCGCCGCCGGAGGAGCCACGGTCGAGCAGTTGCGGCCCGGCGACCAGTGCCGCCGTGACCGCGGCGGCCGTTGCGGCCGTCGAGGCGATCACGAGCGTTGTCCGCCTGTGCCGTGGCCGGGGTGCGCGCGGTGCGGCCAGCACGTCCGACAGGATCCGCCGGCCCTCGTCGGTGGCGTGCCAGCTCTCGTGCGCGGGCGGCCCGGCAGAGCGGATCGCCTCGGTGATGTCGTGGTCGTTCACGGTTGCGCCTCCTTGTGTGCGCTCTCCATCCGCCGGCGCAGTCGTCGGCGCGCCCGGTGCAGCCGGACGGCGTAGGTACCGGGCGAGCAGCCCAGGACCTCGGCAGCCTGGGGGCCGCTCAGGTCGTGCCACGCCGCCAGGGTGAGCACTTCCTGGTCCGCGTCCGGCAACGTCCGCAGCGCGGTGATCACTTCCTGCTGCGCGAGCGCGGAGGGGTCGGTGCCGTACATGCCCGACGCCAGGGAGCCGAGCCGCTCGGTCAGCGCCGAACGCCGGGCCTGCCCGCGCAACTCGTTGGCGACGAGCCTGCGGGCGGTGGCGAGCAGCCACGGCAGTGCCGGGTCGCGGATCTCGTCGATGCGGCGCCACGCGACCAGAAAGGTCTCCGAGACCATGTCCGGCGCCGACGCCGGGCCCACGCGATGGGCGGCGAAGGCATGGACCTGACCGGCGTGCGCGGCGTACAGCTCCTCCAGCCGCCGCCGCGCGTCCTCATCGCTCCGATACGTCCCCACCGGCCCCCCTCTCGTGCTCCCACCCCGTAGTTGTCCGGCACCCGGCCCGGTATTACAGGGGCTCCGGTGGACAGCCCATCCGGGCGGCGTGATGCTGGAGACGATGCGCACCGATGTGCACGCCCACCTGTGGAGCGAGGGCTATCTCCGTCTCCTGGAGTCCTACGGGCGCGAGGACACCGCGACCCAGCGAGGACTCGGAGCCGGCGACAGCCCGGCGGAGCTCGACGCCCGGTTCGCGATGAACGACGCCGCGGGTATCGACCATCAGATCCTGTCCGTCTCCCCGCAGACCCCGTACTTCGCCGCCGAGGCCGAGGCGGTCAGGGCCGCGCGCCTCGCCAACGACCTCTACGCCGACGCCGTACGCGACCGGCCGCGGCGTTTCTCCGCGTTCGCCGCGCTGCCCCTGCCCCATCTGGACGCTTCGCTGGAGGAGTTGGCCCACGCGCTCGACGATCTCGGCATGGCAGGGGTCGGGCTGACCACGTCCGTACTGGGGCGCAGCCTCGGCGACCCGGTCTTCCGCCCGCTGTTCGAGGAGTTGGACCACCGGGGCTCCGTGCTGAGTCTCCATCCGGCGGGGCGCGACGCCGGGTCGCCGCTCATCGCCGAGAACCGCATGCGCTGGATGGTCGGCGCGCCGATGGAGGACACCATCTGCGCGATGCACCTGATGCTCGAGGGCATTCCGCGCCGCTTCCCGAGGCTGCGGATCGTGCATGCGCACCTCGGTGGCGCGCTCCCGATGCTGCTGCCGCGCGCCGACGAACACGTCCCCTGGGAGGCCCCGGACATCGTCGAGATGCCGACCGTCGCCGCCCGGCGCATGTACTACGACACGGTGGCCCACGGCCACGCCCCCGCCGTGCGGGCGGCTGCGGACTCGTACGGCGCCGACCGGCTGATGCTCGGCACCGACTTCCCGTACCAGACGGGGGACGGACTGCGCCGGGCCGTGGACTTCCTGCGTGAGGCGCTGACCCCGGAGGAGGCCGAGGCGGTGCTGAAGGCGGGCGCGGCGCTGCTGCCGGACTCCGGATGACCGTGGTGGATTCGGCAAGGCTTCGTCACCAAGCTGTGAAGGTTCTGCGGGACGCTGGAGTTCACCAGCGCACTTGCGCTGCTCACTCGGGGGAGACACCACATGAGCACCGTACGCAGAGCCGCCGTCGTCCTTGCCGCCGTTTCCGCACTGGCACTGACCGCCTGCGGGCCCGACGAGGAGATCGCCGAGCCGGCCGGCACTCCGACGCCGGTCGCGAGCCCCTCGAAGTCCGCGACCCCCTCGAAGCCGACGACGCCGTCCGGCTCGCCGAGCAAGGACTCGTCCGGCGGCGGTGACGGTTCGACGGCCGACCCCGACTACAACGTCTTCCCGTGCAGCACGTACGACGTGAAGTTCACGGCGACCCGCGCGGAGGCCACGACCAGCAGCTACCTGCTCAAGGTCACCAACAAGAGCGGTAAGCCGTGCGAGGTGCTGGGCCATCCGATCGTGACCTTCGGCGACCTGGACGGCGCGGCGACCGAGCGGGGGGAGGCCCCCGGCATCGAGGACGAGATCAGGCTCGAGGCGGGCGAGACGGCGTACGCCGGGCTCATGGGCGGAGCGAACGACGGCAAGGGCAAGACCGTCAACTCCATCGCGATGACCATGAACACCGCGTCCGACCTGGAGCAGACGCCGCTCACGGCGTCGACCCCCGGCCTGTACGTCTCGCCCGACAAGAACTCCGTGACCGCCTGGATGGACAACGCGGAGGACGCGCTCAGCCTGTAGTCGACGTCCCGTTCTTCAGGTCCGCGACGAAGGAGGACCAGGCGGCGGTCCGGAAGGTGAGCTTCGGGCCGTCGGGGTTCTTCGAGTCGCGGACGGGGACGATGCCGGGGTGACCGGTGGCGACTTCGAGGCAGTCGCCGCCGCTGCCTCCGCTGTAGGTCGACTTCCGCCAGGTCGCGACCTCCAGGCAGTTGCCGCCGTCCCCGCCGCTGTAGCTGGACTTGTGCCAGATCGCGGTGCTCAGGTCGTACTCAGGACTGGTCTTCATGAGCATAATCCTCCGCCACTGACTGGATCAGGGCCAAGGAAGATTCCGGTGACAGCGCACTGGCCCCGACAAGATCGTAGGCCAGTTCGTACCGGGTGACAGTGGCTGGATCGTCCTGCAACTGGCCGGTGCCGAAGCCTTGGAGGTAGGCGAGTGGGGGCGCATCGGCGAAGGCCATCAACTTCAGGGCGCCTTCCAGAGCCATGTGGGCGCCTGCCACGAATGGCAGCACCTGCACGATGATCCGGTGCCGTCTCGCCAGAGCCGCCACATGACGCAACGCCTCCGCCATCACCTCAGGACCACCGACCCGCCGCCGTAGCACCGCCTCGTCGAACACCGCCCACAACAGGGGCGTTGTTGGGTCGTCCAGCAGATGCGCCCTGTCCAGCCGCGCCTCCACCAGCTCGTCGATCACGCTCTCAGTGGCCGTGGGCTGGTACGCGCGGAACACCGCCCTTGCGTACGCCTCCGTCTGCAAAAGGCCCGGGATCAGCAGCGGCGCGTACTCCTTGATCGTGATCGCCACCGCTTCCGCCTCCGCCGCCTCGGCGAAGTGGTCCGGATAGCGAGACTTGTTGGATGCCTTGCAGTTCCGCCCGAAGAAGCCGTTCGTCTCCAGGATCTCGTCCATCTGTCCCGCGTACTCCGGCTGCATCCGCCGCGTCCCGGCCTCCAGCTGGCCGATGAACGAGCCGCTCACGAACAGCGGGCGGCCCAGCTCCTCCTGGGTGAGGCCCGCCTTCTCGCGGGCGTGACGCAGTTCCGCGCCGAGCAGCGCACGGGGAGAAGTGGACGGATCGAGATCCTTGGGACCGGGCATTGTCAACTCCGGTTAGGACAGATGGGGTTGTTGGGCGTCCGTTACTGGTCAGGCTAGCCGTCCGTCGACCACGCTGTGTAGGGAAAGTGAACACTCAGCGTGGAGGTTCCAGATCATGGTCGTGCGACCGGCGGAGCGGCTGCGGGCCGCCGAGGAAGTGTTGGCCCAGCTCAGGGACGGTCTCGATGTGGTGGCCGTGACGCTGCCCTCGCTCCGGGTCGACCTCGTGTCGCTGGCGAGCGATACGCCCTATCCGCTGGTCGACCTGGGACGCTGCAACCTGGACACGGCGCTTCGGCTGGCCGCCGTCCTCCAGGGGCTCAGGCCGTGACGGCCGAGGTGCCCAGGACGGGCACGTACGCCGTGGACCGCCGCGACGGGCGCGTGGGGCAGGTGATGGGGCACGTCGGGACGTACATCCAACTTCGGCCGCCCGGCGGAGGGCTGGAGTGGGACTGTCCCGTCGAGACGCTCCGGCCGGCCGGGCCGGGCGAGGTGCTGCGGGCGCGCGTACGGGAGATCAACGCGGAGGGTCGTCTGCCGTGAGCGGTCCTCGCCGGGCGCGGCGGATCGCGACAGGGCCGGCTCGGTGACGGTGCGTGGTGCCCGTTCTCGGCCGGTGGGCCGTCTGCCGCCCGGCGAACTCGGCAAGCAGCCAGCGGTAATTGCGGCAGCGGCAGTCCGTCAAGACCGCCCCTGACGCGCCATCGGCCAACTGCACTCCGGACGATGCCTCTGGGCTGGTCAGCAGCGTGCGTTCCTTACGTCAACGGGAAAGCCTCTGGGGCCATGAAGGCGAGCGCTGCCCCTACGGCGCCGAGGGCTGTGAGCATGACTGCCGTGAACCGTCCTGGCTTCCACCTCATGAAGAAGGCCGCGACGAGGAGGACGGCGGAACCGGCACAGGCGGCGAGAAAGACGAGCCATGCCTTCTCTGCGTTGTCCCGGATGAGGAGCTGGTACGGAGCGACCGCCAGGACGAGGATGACGACGCCCCACTCTTCGCCGCCGAGGACTCGTCCAGAGCCTTTCACTTCTGTGGTGTCTCTGGTGGCCATCCTGCCTTCCTCATAGGCGTGTTCAGTCGTCGGGTGATCAATGACCGAGACGCCGACAGCGGGGGAAGAGTTGCCTCGACTCAGGACGATGCCCCCTACCAGGCCAGACAGCGAAACGCTGCTGGAGCACTAGTCGCGGGTGAAGGTGCCGAGGCCGTTCCGGTCGAGACTCTCCACGCGTACCCGCGTGGCCTTGCCGTCGAGGTCGCCGGAGAAGGTCACGCCGGAGAGTCCGACCGCGTTCTCGCCGACGGTCCGGAAGCTGAAGGTGTCGCCGTCGTAGTGGGTGAGGCGGAACCGCATCCTGTCCGGGCCGAGTTGCATGATCAGGGCGCCGCCGGCGGCGGTGATCCGGAGTGGGCCGTAGTAGTCGTTGCGGTAGGTGCCGAGGTAGGCGCCTTCGGGCCTGGCAGGAGCCGCATCGGGCGGCGGCTCGGCATAGTCCGTGGGGGACCTGAGCTCTGCCTCCTCCTGCTCGTAGACCTTTCCGATCAGGGAGAGCCAGTCGGCGGTGGGTTTGCCGTACTGGGCTGTGTCGAAGAAGTTGAACGCGATGGAGTCGGCGAGGCCGACCGGCATCCCGTTGGTGAGGACGACGATGCCCAGCTGCTCGCTCGGCAGCAGGGTGACATTGGTGTTGGCGCCGAGGGCGAACGCGCCGGAGTGGCTGAGGCGCAGCCTGCCCTGGTCGTCGTAGCTGACGTTCCAGCCCAGTCCGTAGAAGCCGGTCCGGCCGGTGGGGGTGGCCGGGGGCTGGGAGACGATCTCGGGCAGGTGGGTGCGTTCGAGGGGCGCGGCGGGGACGATCTGCTTGCCGTCGAGCTTGCCGTTCGCGAGCTGGAGGCGTACCCAGCGGGCCATGTCCTCGGCGGTGGAGCTGACTCCGCCGGCGGGGGACTGGGCGTCGGCGTCCCGTACGTACTTCGCGGCCCAGGTGCCGTCGCCGTTGTCGACGTGCGTGACCGCCCTGTTGGAGGCCTTCTCGTAGTCGGCGAAGCGCGAGCTGGTGGAGTTCATGCCGGCAGGGCCGTACAGGCTGTCCTCGGCGAGTTTCTCCCAGGTGGTGCCCTTGGCTTCGGCGACCGCCTCAGCGGCGGCGGTGACACCGTAGTTGGTGTACGCATAGCTCGCGCGGAACGGTGCCAGCGGCTCCTGGCTCAGGCGCCCGAGGATGTAGTCCCGGTCGTAGCCGAGGTCTTCGAGCAGGTCGCCCGCGTGGTCGGGCAGACCGCTGCGGTGCGAGAAGAGGTCGGCGACGGTGACGTGATCGGTGACCCAGCGGTCCTTCAGCGCGAAGCCGGGCAGATGTCCGGTGACCGGTTCGTCCCAGGTGACGGCCTTGTCGCCCACGGCGTCGGCGACGACGGTGGAGGCGAGGGGCTTGGAGAGGGATGCGAGCTGGAAGACGGTGTCCGGCTCGACGGCGCCGGGCCTGCCGACCTGGCGTTCGCCGAAGCCCTTGAGGTACACCACGCGGTCCTTGTGCACGACGGCCACGGCGACGCCCGGGACGCCGGTCTTGCGCATGCCGTCCCGGACGATGCCGTCGAGCTTGGCAACGGCGTTGTCCACCTTGGCCTGGGTGAGCTGGGGCGGGGGCTGCGGGGGCGGCTGGCGGGTGGCCGTCGGTGTCGCGGCGGTGGGTGCTGCGGCGGTGGCGGTCGTGGCACACGTGGCCGCGAGCAGGAAGGCCAGGCCCGCTGCGGACACGGCTCTGCTTCGGTGGCGTCCCGCGCGTCGCCGGAGACCCATGTCGTCCATTGAACCGCTGGGCCGGGTGTTTGTCGCACGGAGCGTGTTGCCGTTCTCATGCGGCTCTCATGGCGGGCTCAACTCCCCATCACCTCGCTTCCCTACGTTCGCGCCATGTTCTTCACCTACCTCCGGCGCGAACTGCGCCGCCGCAGAAAGGCGGCGCTCGTCGTCGCCTCGGGGCTCGCCCTCGGGATCGCGTTGGTCATCGTGGTCAACTCGGTGTCGTCCGGGATGAACCGCGCCCAGGACAAGGTCCTGGAATCGCTGTACGGGCTCGGCACGGACATGACCGTGACCAAGGCCGCGTCGCCGCCGGGGGAAGGGGAGACCGTACGGCGGCCGCGGTTCGAGTTCGACGCCAAGGACAACGACGACGACGCCGAGCAGAGCCAGGACCTGGTGATGGTCCAGGGGTTCGAGACGCTGGCAGCCTCGACGGTGGACAAGGTCGGCAAGCAGGACGGGGTCGCGGACGCGGTCGGCGGGCTGAGCCTGCGCGTGATGAAGGTCAACGGGCAGTTCAAGCGGGGCGAGGCGCAGGCGATGCCGGCGCAGCCGGGCGGTTCCGGCAGAGGGAGCGGCGGGAGCGGCGGCGGGGCCGTGCGCGGGGGCGGGGCGGCGTTCGACGTCGACTCGTACACCGTGTACGGAACGGATGTCTCGCATCAGGGGCTCGGCCCGCTGACATCCTCGAAGATCACCTCGGGGCGGACGTTCAAGGAGAGCGAGACCGACGCCAAGGTGGCCGTGGCCGACAGCGCGTACGCCAAGGAGAAGAAGCTCGCGGTCGGCGACAAGCTCACCGTCTCCGGGACGAAGTACGAGATCGTCGGCATCGCGACGGCGGACAGCGGGGACGCGGCGGCCAATGTCTATCTGCCGCTGAAGCAGGCGCAGACGCTCGCCGACGCGAAGAACAAGGTGACGACGGTCTACGTACAGGCGTCCGACTCGCAGCGGATCGACGGCGTCAAGCAGACCATCCGGAAGAACATCCCGGGGACGACGGTGACGACGTCGGCGGACCTCGCCGAAACGGTCTCCGGGTCCCTGTCGACCGCGTCCGACCTGGCGTCGGGCGTCGGCAGGTGGCTGTCGATCGTGGTGCTGGCGGCGGCGTTCCTGGTGGCGGGGCTGCTGACGTCGGCGGCGGTGAGCCGGCGGGTTCGGGAGTTCGGCACGCTCAAGGCGCTGGGCTGGAAGAGCGGCCGGGTCACCCGGCAGGTCGCCGGCGAGGCACTGGTCAACGGGCTGGTCGGGGGGGCGCTCGGGATCGGTCTGGGGCTGGCGGGGGCGTGGCTGATCACGACGTTCAGCCCGACGCTGACCGCGGAGCTGGGTGGTGGGCTCGGCGGTGGCGGCGCGGCGGCCGGCGGCCGGGTCGTCTTCGGCGGCGGCCCCGGCGGGCCCGGCCAGGAGACGGCCGGCCGCGCCCTGGACATCGCGCTGAGCGCGCCGGTCTCGCTCATGACCATCGCACTGGCGGTCGCGCTCGCCGTGGCGGGCGGGCTGGTGGCGGGCGGTTTCGGCGGGTGGCGTGCGTCGCGACTGCGGCCGGCGGATGCGCTGCGCCGGGTCGAGTAGCCGATTTGGTCACGTACTCACTCACGTACAACAGGAGTTGAAGATGTATGAGCTCAGTGGCGTCACCAAGCGCTACCGGCGGGGCAAGGAGTCGGTGACCGCGCTGGACGGCGTGGACCTGACGATCGAGGACGGCGGGCGGCTGGTGATCCAGGGCCCGACAGGTGGCGGCAAGTCGACGCTGCTCCAGATGCTGGGCGGGCTGGACCGGCCGACGGAGGGGAGCGTCGTCCTGGACGGGACGGATCTCGCGACGCTGCCGGAGGCGAGGCTCACGAGGGTCCGGGCGGAGAAGATCGGCTTCGTCTTCCAGAGCTTCAACCTGATTCCGACACTGACGGCGCAGGAGAACGTCGAGACGGCGCTCGTGCCGCTGGGGCTGCGGGCCAAGGCGCGGCGTTCCCGGGCGGAGGAGGCGCTGGGGTCGGTGGGCCTGGGAGAGCGCGGAGGCCATCTGCCCGGCGAGCTGTCGGGCGGGCAGCAGCAGCGGGTGGCGATCGCGCGAGCTCTGGTGAAGCGGCCCGCGGTGCTGCTGGCGGACGAGCCGACGGGGAACCTCGACGAGTCGATGCGGGACGAGGTGATGGAGGTGCTGGAGGGGTTGTGGCGGGAGCAGGCGTTCACGTTCGTGCTGGTCACCCATGACTCGACGCTGTCGAAGAGGGCGTCGAGGCTGGCAACGATCCGCAAGGGGAGGGTGTCGGTGACGGAGCGGACGGGGGCGGGGGCGGCGTAGCCGCCGGGTGGTGGGGTGGGGGCGTGCGCTGCGGGGGCATGTCTCCCACCTCTCCCCCTGCGCCCAGGCGGGCGTCCGGAACTGGGGCTGCGTCCCGGCTCGCGGGGCTGCACAGTGCTGATGCCTCGGCATCCCACAGGGTGGCAGCTTCACGTCGCCGCCGGGTCGCGCGGCGACGGCCGCCTCGTCCGGGGCCTGGCCGATGACGAACGAGCAAGGGCGGCGGGCACGCTCTGGGGCCGGCCCCGGTCACGGAGTCGGCCCCTCGCGGCACCCGCATACGGCTACGCCATCAGGGTGCGTCGCAGTACACGAAGGCCTGGATCAGGCCGTCCGCGGTGGTGGAGTTCGTGCCATAGACGATCCAGCCCTCAGGAGAGCCTTCCACCTTGATGGCGGCGCCCGGGACGACGAAAACCTGGCTGGAGCTGGTGAAGCCCCAGGAGATCGCCTCGTAGCCTTCCGGGCACAGTGCCGTACTGGTGCTGACTCCGCCCGCGGGCACAGTTTCGAGTGGCCCGTCGAATCGTTCAAGGTCGATGTCGGCTCCAGGTCCCGTGGGGCCGGTGGGGCCGGTGGGGCCGGTGGGGCCGGTGACGCCGGCGGGGCCGGTGGAACCCGGGTCGCCCGGGTCGCCCGGGTCACCCTGCGGGCCGGTGGGGCCGGTGGGACCGGTGGGGCCGGTCGGACCCCGATAGCAGTACCTGTCGCCGAACGCCAGCAGAACCTGAGCGGCTGGTCCGCCCTTGCACTTCTCCTTGCCGTCTGCGCTGACCGACGCGCTCACGTGGTCACCTGGGCCCTGCGCCGCGGCGCCGGCAGGACTGGCCGCTCCGGTCGCGAGGACCAGCGCGAGCGAGGCGATCGCGCCGCCGACCGTCCAGTTGTTCCGCCGAGGCAGGGGCCCAAGCCGGGACCGCGTCGTGCTGTCAGGACTCATGCACTTGCTCCCTGTTTCCCATCGGTTTGGGGATTCCGAATCCGAAACCCGAGTGGGAGCTTGTCCCGGGCACCGTCGAACTGTTGCTGCTTTCGGTTGCAACACGCCGTCTATCAGTAACCAGGGGTAGTCGACCGATCCGTATGGGTCAATCCATCCGGCCGGGTACCCGGGTTCAGCGCAGGGGCAGGAGCCGCGAGGGCGAACGGCAAGGGCGCGGCGGCGGCGTCAGGCGTGGGACGCCGCTGACAGGGCCGCGCGCAGGTGGCCCGCGCTCTCCTTCAGCAGGCGTGACGCAGTCTCCGCGTCCACCCCGGCCAGCAGCGTCAGGATCGCGTTCTTGACCTCGCCGTCCGTCGAGGCCAGTGCCGATTCGATCTCCGCGTCCGACGCTCCCGTCGCCAGCGACACGATGTGGCGGGAGCGGGCGCGCAGCTTGTCGTTGGAGGCGCGGACGTCGACCATCAGGTTTCCGTACGTCTTGCCGAGGCGGATCATCGTGATCGTCGAGATCATGTTGAGGACGACCTTCTGCGCCGTGCCTGCCTTCAACCGGGTGGATCCGGTGAGCAGTTCGGGGCCGACCACCACCTCGATGGGGTGGTCCGCCGCCGCGCCCAGCGCGCTGTCCGCGTTGCAGGACAGCCCGATCGTCAGCGCGCCCAGCGCCCGGGCGTGCTCCACCGCGCCGATGGCGTACGGCGTGCGGCCCGATGCCGAGATGCCGAGCACGGTGTCGTCCGCCGTGAGCCTCAGCTCGTCCAGGTCGGCCGCCGCCAGCTCCTTGCTGTCCTCCGCGCCCTCCGACGCCTTGACCATGGCCGTCGGGCCGCCCGCGATCAGGCCGACGACCTCCGACGGGTCGGTGTTGAACGTGGGCGGGCACTCGCTCGCGTCCAGCACGCCCAGGCGGCCCGCCGTGCCCGCGCCTGCGTAGATCAGCCGGCCGCCGCGGGACATACGCTCGGCGGTCCCGTCGATCGCGGCGGCGATGGCGGGAAGCTGCGCGGCCACCGAGGCGGGCACGGTCGCGTCCTCGGCGTTCATGATCCGTGCGATCTCGAGCGTGGGGAGCCGGTCGATGTCGGCGAGCTCGGGACGGAACGCCTCGGTGGTGAGGGTGGCCAGCTGGGCGCGGAGTTCGTCGTACGTGGAGGGCATGTGGTGCGGCTCTGCTTTCTCGGTCCGGGTGCGGAGGATTCAGCGCGTGCGCGGGCTGTGGCGGTGCGCCAGAGCCTCGTACGACGCGGCGAGGGCGGGGGCCGCCGTCTCGTACGTACGCTGTGCCACGCCTATGAACAGGCAGTCCACAACGAGCAGTTGGCTGGTGCGCGAGGACATCGCGGCCGGCCGCAGCTCGCTCTCGCGGGCGGTGGAGGTGGTCAGTACATGGTCGGCGTACTGCGTCACGGGGCCGTCCGGGCGGCCGGTGATCGCGACCGTCGTCGCTCCCCGGTCGAAGGCGACCCGCAGTGGCTCGATCACGTCGCCGGTGGATCCGGAGTGGGTGATCGCGATGGCGACGTCGCCGGAACGGAGCTGCACCGCATTCGTCACGGCGAGGTGCGGGTCGGTGTGGGCGTGCGCGATCAGCCCGATGCGCAGGAGTTTCTGGGCGAGGTCCAGGCCGACCAGGGACGACGCACCCACCCCGTAGATGTCGATGCGGCGTGCGGTCGACGCGGCGGCGACGGCCGCGCCCAGCTGCACGGTGTCCAGCCCGGCGGCGGTGTCGGCGAGGGTCTGCTGCTCGTCGTACGCCAGCTTGGTGACGACGTCGGCGATCGGGTCGTCGACCGCGATGTCCGCCGTGACGGACGGGGCGCGGCCGGACTGCTGGTGGGCGGCGAGACCGGCGAGCGCCAGGCGCAGGTCGCGGTAGCCGGGATAGCCGAGCAGCCGGGCGGTGCGGACCACGGTCGCCTCGCTGGTGCCGGTGAGCTCGGCGAGACCGGTGACCGTGAGGGCCGCGCAGCCTGCCGGGTCGTCGGCGACGGCTTCGGCGACCCGCTGCATGGAGCGGGTCATGGACGGCGAGAGCGTGCGCACCTTGGCCGCGAGGGCTGCGGGGGCCGGTGGTGCCTCCCCGTTGAAAATTTCCTTCACTGGATTGGTCACATCTGAAAGATATTTTCGAATTTCGGGTGCCGTCAAGACCCCCTGGTCCTGGAGACGCGGTCCCGGGTGACAATGGCTTCATGGACGGCACGAAATCTCTCGAGCAGGCCCTGCATGCCGCACGTGCGCTGGTGCTCGCCGATCTGGCCGCCCGTGACGTGGCCGAGGCCGATGTCGTCTCCCTCGTCGAGGACGCGGTGGCACACCGCCGTTGGTGGGTCGAGCAGTGGCCCGAGGGCATCGAGTACGTCGCCGGCCTGATCGCCCAGGACGTCCAGGACGCGCTGCTGGAGCGCTACGGGCGGTGGCCGCTGTGCCCGGTGTGCGACGCGGGCGACCCGCACGCGCTCGACGTGGAACCTGAGCTGGGGCCGGACCCGCACTGGGTGTGCGGTAAGGCGGGGGTGGTCGTGGCACCGGTCGGGGCGCTGTGGTGACGGCGGGCGGGGCGGCGTGAGCGGCGGCGGACCGCGGTGACGGTCTATATCGACCCGCCGACCTGGCCGGGGCACGGCCGCATGTGGTCCCACATGGTCAGCGATGTGTCGTTCGAGGAGCTGCACGCGTTCGCGGCGGGGATCGGCTGCCCGCCGCGCGCCTTCGAACGCGACCACTACGACGTCCCGTCGCACAGGTACGGGGACGCGGTGTCGGCGGGCGCGGTCGAGATCGGCTCCAAGGAGCTCGTACGCCGTATCACGGACGCGGGGCTTCGCAGGCCCAAGAACCGTCCCGCGTAAGAGGCGTCGCGATGATCGGCCCGGGAACGCCGAGGTGTCCAGAACGGCGTCGAACGGCTCGGGCAGCTTGACCTGATCACCGAACCGCACCCGCTCGGCGTGCTTGTACGCACCGTTCTGCGGCTGGGTGAACAACGTCGCCGTCGGGCCGTGCTCGTCGAACCGGTCGATCAGCAGCTACGTGGGCACGGGCGCGTGCGCGTAGGCCCAGAGCTTCTTGGTCCGGTCGTCCTTGGCGTTGCTCTTCGACGTGATCTCGACGACGAGCAGCGCCTCTGACGACCACGTCCGCCTGGTCGTCTCCTTCTGCTGACGTACCCGCGGCACCGCGGGGCGGGAGCCGGTCAGGACGTGAGCTGTGCGAGCTCCGTCCCGAGGTTGGCGCGGGCCCGCGTCTCCCACTCCCGCTCGCCGTACGGGGTGTGGAACAGCCGGGGCAGCTCCAGCAGTTGGCGCAGCACCGCGGCACGCCCCGCGCGGAAGGCGTCCTCCGGGACGAAGCCGTACTCCTCGCGGACCGCCGTGGTGTAGGCGGCGTACGGCTCCGGGGGCGCCGCGAGGATCGCCAGGTCCGCGTCGCACAGGACCTGGCCGTTGGTGTCGTCGCCGGCCGGGGCATGCGTGACCGTGAGGCGGACCAGCCGGGCGACCTCGGCGGTGGCGGCCGGACTCAGTCCGGCCTCCGGGAGGCCGCGCTCGGCGAGGCGGGCCGAGCGTTCCTCGTTCTCCGAGCGGTCGGGGAGATAGACCGCGTCGTGGAACCAGGCCGCGAGGCGGACCAGATCGGGGTCGGCGGCGTGGGACGCGAGCGTGTCGATGTGGTCGAGGACCGCGATCAGGTGGTCCGTGGTGTGGTAGCGCCGCTGCGGCTCGGCCCAGCGGGCCAGCAGGTTGTCGGCGTACGGCAGCGGATCGGGCGCGTCCGCCGCCCCCGCACGGGCTGCGGTCAGGGACCGCGCCCAGCGGGCGCGGAGGTCCGCGGAGCGGTCGTGGTCCGCGGAGCGGTCGTGGTCCGCGGAGCGGTCGTGGTCTGCGGAGGGGACGCGGTCCGTCATGACGCGACTCTAGAGGGACGGCTCCACGATGCGCACGGTCGGGATGCCGCTTGCAGCGGGGTGCCGTCCCGCCGTTGCCGGACACACCGGGCGGCGCCGCGCGTCAGACGGCGGCCTTGAACCCCCGCAGCCGCAACGAGTTTCCGACCACGAAGACCGACGAGAATGCCATGGCCGCACCCGCGATCATCGGGTTGAGCAGGCCCGCCGCGGCGAGCGGGAGTGCCGCCACGTTGTAGGCGAAGGCCCAGAACAGGTTCGAGCGGATCGTGCCGAGCGTGCTGCGCGCCAGCCGGATCGCGTCCGCGGCCGCCCGCAGGTCACCGCGTACGAGCGTGAGGTCGCCGGCCTCGATCGCGGCGTCCGAGCCCGTACCCATCGCCAGGCCGAGATCGGCCTGGGCGAGCGCGGCGGCGTCGTTGACGCCGTCGCCGACCATGGCGACGCTGCGGCCCTCGGACTGGAGCTTCTTGATCACGTCGACCTTGTCCTCGGGCAGGACCTCGGCGATCACGTCCTCGGCGGCGATGCCGACCTCGGCCGCGACGGCCTCGGCGACCGCCCGGTTGTCGCCGGTCAGCAGGATCGGGGCGAGCCCCAGCGAACGCAGCCGCCGGATCGCCTCGGGGCTGGTCTCCTTGACCGCGTCGGCGATCTCGAGGAGGGCGCGCGCCCGGCCGTCCCAGGCCACGATCACCGCCGTACGTCCCGCGGCCTCGGCCTCCGCCTTGGCGCGTGCGAGATCGGCAGGCAGGTCCAACTCCTTCCCCTGGCCTCCGGCATGAGGGACCCCGGCGAGCAGCTGTTCGCGGCCGACGATCACGGTGTGGCCCTCGACCACGCCTCGGACGCCGAGCCCGGGCACGTTCACGAAGTCCTCGGGCACGGGCAACGGGCCGGCCTTCTCGGCCGCGCACGCCGCGACGGCCCGGGCGATCGGGTGCTCGGACGCGTGCTCCAACGCGCCTGCCAGCCGCAGCACTTCGGTCTCCGACTCGTGCGGCGCGTGCACGGCGAGCAGGGTCATCCGGCCGGTGGTGACGGTGCCGGTCTTGTCGAGGACGACCGTGTCGACCTTGCGGGTGCTCTCCAGGACCTCCGGGCCCTTGATCAGGATCCCCAGTTGGGCGCCGCGTCCGGTGCCGACCAGGAGGGCGGTCGGGGTGGCCAGGCCCAGGGCGCACGGGCAGGCGATGACCAGTACGGCGACGGCGGCGGTGAACGCGGCCGTCCAGCCCTCGCCGAGCGCCCACCACGCGCCGAGGGTGGCGAGCGCGAGGACGAGCACCACGGGTACGAACACGGCGGAGATGCGGTCCGCGAGTCGCTGGGCTGCGGCCTTGCCGTTCTGGGCGTCCTCGACCAGCCTGGCCATCCGGGCGAGTTGGGTGTCGGACCCGACGCGGGTGGCCTCGACGACGAGACGGCCGCCGGCGTTCAGGGTGGCGCCGGTGACGAAGCCGCCGACGGTGACCTCGACGGGGACGGACTCGCCGGTCAGCATCGAGGTGTCGACGGCGGACGTGCCCTCGACGACGGTGCCGTCGGTGGCGATCTTCTCGCCGGGGCGGACCAGGAAGCGGTCGCCGACGGCGAGCCGGGCCGTGGGCACGGTGACTTCCCGGCCGTCGGAGGCGAGCACGGTGACTTCCTTGGCGCCGAGTTCGAGCAGCGCCCGCAGCGCGGCGCCCGCCGAGCGTTTGGAGCGGGCCTCGAAGTACCGCCCGGCGAGGATGAAGGCGGTGACGCCGGCCGCGGCCTCCAGGTAGATGCTGCTCGCGCCGTCGCTGCGGCTGATCGTGAACTCGAAGGGGTGGGTCATGCCGGGCGTACCGGCGTGACCGAAGAACAGGGCCCACAGGGACCAGAGGAACGCGGCCGAGGTGCCGAGCGAGACGAGGGTGTCCATGGTGGCCGCGCCATGGCGGGCATTGGTGAACGCGGCGCGGTGGAAGGGCCAGGCGGCGTAGGTCACTACCGGGGCCGCGAGGGTGAGACTCAGCCACTGCCAGTACGGGAACTGGAGCGCGGGGATCATGGCCATCGCGACGACGGGGACGGCGAGGACGACGGCCGTGACGAGCCGCTCGCGCAGCGCGCGGAGCTCGTCGGGCTCCGCGGGTGCGGTGGCTTCGGGCTCCAGGGGCTCCGGGGGTGCGGGCTCGGCCGCCGTGTAGCCGGTGGCCTCGACGGTGGAGATGAGATCGGCCACTCCGACCAGTCCGGTGAAGGTCACCTTCGCCTTCTCGGTGGCGTAGTTCACCGTCGCCGTGACGCCGTCCATGCGATTGAGCTTCTTCTCGATGCGGGCGGCGCAGGAGGCGCAGGTCATGCCGCCGATGACCAGCTCGATCTCGCGGGGGGCGGTGACGGAAGGGTGGGGCATGGGTCCGAGCCTCCTGCGCGGTCCTGAGGGCTCATACCCCTCGGAGGTATGACTTTCACTTCACCATATACCCCCCACCCGTATGAAGCCCAAGGGTGGCGTGAAGGGAGACCGGTTCCCGCGGCTGCCAATGCGTGGCCCGGGCATTAGGCTGGATTATTGGACTAGACCTGTCGCTGTAGTCGGCTACCTGGAGGAACAGGCCCCATGAGCAACCGAGCACTGCTGGAGGTGATCGCCCTCGATGCCGAGGACGCGGTCGCAGCCCGGACCGGAGGGGCCGACCGGCTGGAGCTGGTCACCGACATGGCCGCGGACGGGCTGACCCCGTCGCGCGAGACGTATGCGAGGATCCGCGCGGCCGTCGACATCCCGCTGCGTGTGATGCTGCGTCTCGCCGACGGCTTCCTTGCGGGCACCCCGGCGGATGCCGACGCCCTGGTGCAGGTGGCGCAGGGGCTACGGGCGGAGGGCGCGGACGAGTTCGTGCTCGGCTTCCTGGACGAGACGGGCGATCCGGACCTGGTCACGGTGGAGCGCCTGATGGCGGCGCTGGACGGATGCCGCTGGACGTTCCACCGGGCCATCGACCACGCCGCGGACCGCGACTCCCTGCGCAAGCAGCTCGCGGACCTGCCGGGCCTCGACACCTACCTGACAGCCGGCTCGCCGACGGGCGTCGACGACGGACTGCCGACGCTCCTCGCGGAAGCGGCACGCGGCGGCGAACCGGGCTACGAGCCCCGTCTGCTGGTCGGCGGAGGGCTGCGCCTGGACCATGTGCCCGCCCTGCGCACGGCGGGCGTGGACGCCTTCCACATCGGTGGCGCGGCGAGGCCGGGCGGATGGGACGGGCCGGTCGCCGCGCACGCGGTGCGCCAGTGGCGGGCGGCGCTGGACGCGTGACGCCGACAGGCGCCGGCATCGAACGTCTCTGACGCCCGGGAATCCGGCAGCCGAAGGCCTCGCACGCACGTGACGCGCATGCGAGGCACCGGATGTGTGCCGGAGCGATCGAAGGGGCGGACCATCCCTCCGGGCCGGACCGGGATCCGCCGACCGAGCCACCAACCCCCGTTGGTGATGCGATCAGCCCTGTGCGCCGTTGCGCGCAACTGCCGCACTCCTGAATACGCGCCCGGCGGGTGACGGCCGCGACGGCATCACCGGGACCGAGCGCATACGGGTGCGGACGCGGGTCGGCGAGCCGAAGGAGCCGTTGCTCCATGACCGCCCGGCCCACGGGCAGTTCCGGTGGGAGGCAGGTGCGCTAAACGGGTTCGCCGGCGGAGAGCTGGACCGGCAGCGGCGCACCGTGAACGACCGTCAGGCCCGACACCGCCCTCGTCAGCGCCACGTACAGGCGACGCAGGCCCGTCCTCTCGTCCGGTTCCGCCGAGACCACCGAGGCCGGGTCGTCCAGGACCACGTAGTCGTACTCCAGGCCCTTCGCCAGCGATGCCGGGACCAGGGTGAGGCGGGTGTCCGGCGTGGTCTCCTCGCCGGGGGACAGGTACCCGATGCCCGCCGCCAGCAGCGCATCCGCGAGCGCCGGGACGCGCTCGTCCGCCGCGATCAGGCCGATCGAGCCCTCGTGCCGCAGCGACTCCACGCACGCCGCGACCACATCCGCGTCCGGGTCCGCCGACCCCCGTACCGACAGCGACCCCGGCGACTCACGCACCGAGTGGACCTCGGCCAGTCCCGGCGACATGTGCGGAAGCAGGCGGGAGGCGTACGCGATGACCTCCCGGGGGACGCGGAAGCCCGCCGTCAGCTCCTCCACCGCCGCGTCCGGCTTGCCCAGGTGGGACAGTGCTTCCTGCCAACTGGCCGTCGCCCAGGGCGTCGTCCCCTGCGCAAGGTCGCCGAGCACCGTCGCCGAACCCGTCGTGCAGCGCCGGCCCACCGCGCGGTACTGCATCGGCGACAGGTCCTGCGCCTCGTCGAGCACGACATGGCCGAGCGACTGCGTCCGCTGCACCAGATCGGTCGCCTCGTCGATCAACACCGCGTCCGCCGCCGACCACTTCACGGATTTCACGCTCCGCGCCGGCTTCTGCCACAGGATCGTGGCCTGTTCCTCGGCGGTGAGGATCCCGTCCGCATGCGCCGCCAGGAACTCGGCGTCGGACAGCAGCCGCAGTACCAGCTTCGCCGGATCGACCGCCGGCCACACCGCCTTGACCGCCGCCTTCACCGCCGCGTTGCGCGCCACCGCGTCCTGGACCCGGTCGTCCGGCGCCTCGCCCGCCTGTTCCATGCGCACGAGCACCGTGTGTGCGATCCGCTGCGGAAGGGCGTCGCGCGCCGCGCCGTAGCGGATGTCGCGGTCCAGCAGTTCCTGGACGATCTCCTCCAGTTCGTACGCCGGAACCCGCCACCGCCGCGAGCCCCGTACGACCACCACCGGCTCGGCCGGCATCGTGACGTGCGAGCGAAGAGCCCGGCGCAGCACCTGCGCCATCCTCGCGTCGCCCTTCACCACGGCCGCAGCCGCCACGTCCGTGCCGCGCACCTCCACGTGCGCCACCAGGTCGTCGACCGTCGCCTGCTTCACCTCCAGCTCGCCGAGTGCCGGCAGGACCTGCTCGATGTAGTGCAGGAAGGAACGGTTCGGACCGATGACGAGCGTGCCCGTGCGGGCGAGGCGCTCCCGGTGGGCGTAGAGAAGATAGGCGACCCGGTGCAGGCCGACGGCCGTCTTGCCGGTGCCGGGGCCGCCCTGCACACACACCGTGCCGGACAGGCCGCTGCGGACGATCTCGTCCTGCTCCGGCTGGATCGTCGCGACGATGTCCCGCATGGGGCCCACGCGCGGCCGCTCGATCTCCGCCTGGAGCAGCTTCGACGTCTGCTCGGCCTCGCCCGGGTCGGTCAGGTGCTCGTCCTCGTACGCCGTGAGATCCCCGCCCGTGTAGCCGAAGCGGCGCCGCAGGCCGACGTCCTGCGGATCCTTGCGTGACGCCCGGTAGAAGGGCTGCGAGACCGGCGCACGCCAGTCGATGACCATCGGGTCGCCGTCCGCGTCATGGACGTGCCGGCGGCCGATGTAGAAGCGCTGCCCCTCCTGCGTGGTGTGCAGATGGTCGAGGCGGCCGAAGAACAGCGGGGTGTGGGACAGATCGGCGAGCGCCTTGATGCGCTCCTCGATCTGGGCCTCCAGCACCCTGGCGTTGACCCAGTTCGCGGTGACGTCCTTGATGTCGAGCGCCTCGACGTCCTCGCGCATCGCGCGCAGCGCGGCCCGCGATGCGGCGAGATGGGCGCGCTCACGGCCGAGCGGATCGGCGGAATCGACGGAATCGGAATCGACGGGAGCGCCGCCGCGGGCGGGGGCGGAAACGTCCGGTACAGGGGCGTGCGCGGGCACGGGTTTGCCTCCGGCTGGTGATGCGGGAAACACGACATGGCGAACCGGCCGGTTTCCGTCCGGGCGGCGGCGCTCCTCGATGTCGGTCGGAGGAGGCGGGGAAGCCCGCGAGTGTAGTCAGCCTCTGGGCACCGGCGCGAACGGTTTTCCACGCGTCCGGTCGTGGGTCCGGCCTCGGGGGTGACCCGGGGGTCCGCCGCAGGGCCTATCCCGTAGGGGGCGGTCTCTGTCTGGAGTCGTACGCGCACCCTCCCGGGATTCAGCCCACAGCCCGATGCCCGGCGGGTGGCGGAAAACCATCATGGAGTCATGAGCGCAGCAACCCTCCATCCCACAGTCCGCGTCCCCCACCCACGCGACGGCGCGACCGCCACCGGCGCCGCGCCGCACTCCTCGCACCGGGTCGGCAACGCACTGCGTGCCGTCAAGGTCTACGCCGAGGCCGTGTTCAGCGTCGCCGTCCTCGGTGAGTACGCCGAGGAAGCCGGCGTCCGCCGCCGCTGAGACCGGCCGCTGAGACCGGCCGCCGAGGCGCCGCTGAGACCGGCCCCTGAGGCAGGCCGCCGAGGCAGGCCCCTGAGCCAACCCCAGTACCTCGCACGTCGCCGGTCGGGACCGCCGCCGCGCCGCGACACGGGGTGCGGGCCAAGACCGTGACGGTCCCCGGCCCGCTCCTCGCGCTCATGGACCGGCCGCCCGTCAGCCTTCCGACAGCAGCTCGTCCGCGTCCACGATCCGGTACGCGTACCCCTGCTCCGCCAGGAACCGCTGCCGGTGCGCGGCGAAGTCCTGGTCGATCGTGTCGCGGGCCACCACCGAGTAGAAGTGAGCCTTGTGGCCGTCCGCCTTCGGGCGCAGGACCCGGCCCAGACGCTGGGCCTCCTCCTGGCGCGACCCGAAGGTGCCCGACACCTGGATGGCGATCGTCGCTTCCGGCAGGTCGATCGAGAAGTTCGCGACCTTGGACACCACCAGCACGCTGATCTCGCCGTTGCGGAACGCGTCGAAGAGCTTCTCGCGCTGCGCGTTGGGCGTCTCGCCCTTGATCACCGGCGCGTCGAGATGCTCGCCCAGCTCGTCGAGCTGGTCGATGTACTGGCCGATCACCAGGATCTGCTGCCCCGTGTGCTTACGGACCAGTTCCTCCGTCACCCGCCGTTTGGTCGCCGTCGTCGCGCAGTAGCGGTACTTCTCCTCCTGCTCCGCGGTCGCGTACGTCAGACGCTCGGAGTCGGTCAGATTGACCCGCACCTCCACACAGTCCGCGGGCGCGATGTAGCCCTGCGCCTCGATCTCCTTCCAGGGCGCGTCGAAACGCTTCGGCCCGATGAGCGAGAAGACGTCCGACTCGCGGCCGTCCTCCCGTACGAGCGTCGCCGTCAGGCCCAGACGGCGCCGGGCCTGCAGATCCGCGGTGAACTTGAAGACCGGGGCGGGCAGCAGATGCACCTCGTCGTAGACGATCAGACCCCAGTCGCGGGAGTCGAAGAGCTCCAGGTGGGGGTAGACCCCCTTCCGCTTCGTCGTCAGCACCTGGTACGTGGCGATCGTGACGGGCCGGATCTCCTTGCGCGCACCGCTGTACTCGCCGACCTCGTCCTCGGTCAGGCTGGTGCGCTTGACCAGTTCGTGCTTCCACTGGCGGGCCGAGACCGTGTTGGTGACCAGAATCAGGGTGGTGGCCTTCGCCTGCGCCATCGCACCGGCCCCGACCAGCGTCTTTCCGGCGCCGCACGGCAGCACGACCACACCCGAGCCGCCGTGCCAGAAACCCTCCACGGCCTGCTTCTGGTACGGCCGCAGCGCCCAGCCCGACTCGTCCAGATCGATCCGGTGCGCCTCGCCGTCCACGTAACCGGCGAGATCCTCGGCAGGCCAGCCCAGCTTCAGCAGCGTCTGCTTGATCTGGCCGCGCTCGGAGGGGTGCACGGCGACGGTGTCCGGGTCGATGCGGGGGCCGACCAGCGGCTGGACCTTCCGCGAGCGGAGGATCTCCTCCAGCACCGGCCGGTCGGTGGTGGTCAGCACCAGCCCGTGGGTGGGGTGCTTGGACAGGGTGAGCCGGCCGTAGCGGGCCATCGTCTCGGCGACGTCGACGAGGAGGGCGTGCGGGACGGGGTAGCGGGAGAACTCGACGAGCGCGTCCACGACCTGCTCGGCGTCGTGCCCGGCGGCCCGGGCGTTCCACAGGCCGAGCGGGGTGACGCGGTAGGTGTGGATGTGCTCGGGGGCACGCTCCAGCTCCGCGAAGGAGGCGATGGCACGACGGCAGGCGTCCGCCCGTTCGTGGTCGACTTCGAGGAGGAGGGTTTTGTCGCTCTGGACGATGAGTGGACCGTTCACACCTGCGCCCTTTCGGTAAGGCCAAACGTCCAGTGTGCCCCATGCAGGCCTGGAGGGGAGAGGCCGAGCACGCGCGGCACCGGTGGACGGGCCCGGCCCGGCGCACCGGGCCTCTCTCAGGCGGACTCGTCGGCGAGTTCCGCGACCCCCGTGATGCGGTGCAGCGGATACGTCCTGACCTCGTCCGCCGTGTGGTCGTACGCCGTGACGAACCCGCCCTCCACCCGCACCGGTGCGATCACGCGCTGGCTGGCCGCGCCGTCGGCGTTCACGTACCCGATCCACAGGGCCGAGCCGGTGAGGGCCGCGGCCTGGACGGTGGCGAGGGTCTCGGCGGGGGTGGTGCGCGGGAGCTCGCCGCCGCGCACGGCCTCCGCCTGCTCGGGAGCGGGCTTGCGGACGACGGTGGCGGCGAGGTCGCCCGCCCTGATCGCCTTCACGGCAGCCCCGAGAAGTGTGGCGTCGGGCACGGGCGGGCCTTCCGGTACGGGGGCGGGCGCCGTACGCGGCGGGGTGCGGCGGGCGTATGCGCGGGTGATCAGCACATCGCCCTCGGCGGACTCGGCGGCCGGCGCGTACCCCATGGCGCGCAGCCCTTCGAGAAGGGAGGCCGGGTCGGCCTGGGCGGACAGGACCGTGGGTGCGAGGCGGCGCAGCCGCAGGCCCTGGGAGCGCTTGTCGGCGAGGATCTCGCCGAGCAGGGCGTCGTCGTCGCAGCGTACGTAGGCGGAGGCGGCGCCGATGCGCAGATGCCCGTGACGGCGGGCCACGTCGTCGATGAGGTAGCTGAGGGGCTGCGGCACGGGCGTGCGGGAGTGGGTGGCCAGGAAGGTGTGCAGCTCGGAGGCCGATCGCCCGGCGTCGAGTGCCCGGCGCACGGAGCCGGGCGTGAAGCGGTAGACAGTGGCTCCGCCCTTGGACTCGACGTCGGCGAGCACGGCGAGGGTCTCGGCGAGCGGCCGTTCGAGGGGCCCGGGCGCGACGGCGGTGAGGTCGGCCTGCAGGAGGACATGGTCGAGCGGCTCGGGCAGCAGTGCGGCGAGCAGGGTGACGGCCCGGGCGCGCGCGGCGTCGCGGGCCTGCGCGTCCGCGTCCTGGGAGGCGACGGGCCCGGGCCGGGCGGCGGTGGGTGTCGTGGCGCCGTCGACGGGGCCCCCGGGCACCCCGGTGTCCTGCCCTGCGCGTGCCGGTGCCTGGGCCGCCGCCGCGCCGGGCGCGCCGCCGGGTCCGGGCCATGCCTCGGTCCATGTCCCGCCGCCGGCCGGCCGGGCGGAGCCGTCGAGTGCCGTGCCGGACCGCGACGCGGCACCCGCTGTACCGGCGGCCGTACCGGCGCCTGCGGAGGCCGCCTCCGTGGCCGTCCGTCCCGGCCGGCCGCCGGCACCCGCGGGGCTCGTCGCCTCGGCCGTGTCTCTCCCGCCGCCCGTCTCCGGCAGGGAGAGCAGCGCACGAGCGTGCGCCGACAGGGCGGCGCGGCCGGTCATGCCCAGGAGTTCGGACTCCATCAGGGTCCAGGTCGCGAGCCGGGTGCGCAGATCCGTGCCGTCGCCGCGCAGCGGGCGTTCCCAGCGCAGGCGGGACAGGATCGTCTCCGGGTCGGGCGCCGCGCCGGCCGGGAGAGTGGAGAGCAGGTGGAGTACCCGGTGGCGGACCTCGGGCGCCGCCGAGCGGTCCAGGTCCGGGCCGAGTGCGGCGAGTGTGCGGCCTTTGGTGTCCTGGGCGCCGACGAGGCCGGAGGTACGGGTGGCGGTGAGCCAGGCGGTTGCCAGGACGGCCCAGCGTTCGGCCGCGGGGAGCGTGAGCCAGTCGTCGTACGCGGGGGTCGGCGCGAACCGCTCGTCGGCCTCGCCGTCCGAGGCCAACAACCCGGCCGCGTAAGCCAGTTCGAGCCAGAACGAGGCCAGCTGCTCGGTCGTGTCGAGCGCCAGCGCGGTCCGCTTGAGGTCCCGTACCGAAAGGCCGCCCGCGCGCAGCACCGAGGGGCCGCCCTCGTGCCAGTCCTTCAGGAGGTCCTCGACCGTCGTCAGCGCGGTGTACGCCTGGCCCGCCGCCGCGTTGTCCACAACCTGTGGACTGTATTGGGCGCCCGGCGCGACGGCCGGCGGCACCGGCTCGGGCAGCCGGTGCGCGCGCCCCGCCCGCAGATGCAGCGCGACCTCGCGGGGCAGCACCACCGTGCGCGCGGACGCGGGCAGCAGCAGCCCCCGGTCCCGCAGCCACTGGACCGGCGGCGTGGGTGCCGACGTGACCTCGCCGTACGGAGGTCCCCACACGAGGCGGTCCAGGACCGCCAGCGCCTCCGGCGGGGCTGTGTCCAGCAGTTCGCCCATCCGTGCGCGGTCCGTGAACAGCGCGGTCAGCGCCGCCACCGCCGATACCGGGTCGTGCGTGGTCGCGAGCCCCGCAGCCGCCAGGATCTCCTGCAGCCGGCCCGGCGACATCCCGGCCGTCGCCTCGGCGGCGGTGGGGCCGAGCCCGGTGGGGGACGGCCGGGTGGGCGAGGGGGCGAGCAGTTCCCGGGCAGTGCGTACCAGCCGTAGCCGGTCGTTCCCGCCCCACACCAGCGCCTGGTCCCGAAGCAGTGCCACCGCCCGCGGCAGAGCCGCCTCGATGTCTCGCACGGCCGTGCCGGCATCGGACGTACGTCCGTCACCCGCGTCACCCTCGTCACCGGTCAGCAGGCCGAGCAGTGTGTCGTAGGGGGCGGGGTCGGGAGCCACCGCCAGCGCCTCCGCGGTCTGCAGCGCGAAACGGTCGAGCCGCTCCAGGGCGCGGACGACGGAGGCCCGGGTACCGGCCCTGGTGGCGAGCTGGGTGACGTCGTTCGGCACCGGGCTCAGCAGGTCGGGGCGGGCACGCAGCAGTGCGGCCAGGTTCTCGTCGTCGCGGGCGCGCAGTGCTTCGGCGAGCGTGCGCGGGCTGCCGCCGCTTCCTTCGGGCATGGTCCCCATCCGCCCCACGTTAGCCCCTGGAGCGCTACCGTCGGGGGCAGGGCGGCCCTGGAACGAGGGGGCGTCCGCGCTGGGGAACGTCAAGGGGAACGCCGGTGGGGATCGAGAGCGACCAGCTCGTCTACGACTATCTGAGCCGGGTCGGCGATCTGGCCCAGCAGGCACAGCTTCCGTCGGGCGCCCGGATGCGGCTCGTGACGACGCTGCGCAGCGAGATCGACAAGCAGCGCAGCACATCGGGTGACGACAGCCCGGCGTCCGTACGCAAGATCCTCGGGCAGCTCGGTACGCCGGACGAGGTCGTCGCCTCCGCGTCGGCGCACGCGGCCGCGCCGTCGTCGGCCGACGACAGGTCCGGGCCGCCGCGGACCGCCTCCGGGCAGCGGGCGCCCTCCGGAGCCCCGTCCGCCCTGCCGCGTCAACGCGGTTGGCGCGGAGTTCCGCGGCCGCGCACCGCCGACACCCCCGCGCCGCGCCCGGCCGCCTCTCCGCCGCATCTCGCCGGGATGGACGAACTCGGCCCGTCCGGCAGTGAACCGGACTGGTGGCGGATCGAGCCGGGGCCGTTCGGCCCGGGCGAGAGCGTCGCCGGGTTCGTCGGCGGCGTCGAGATCCCCGAAATACTGAAACCCCCGCCGTCCCAGGACGACACCGAGAGCGAGGAACCGGACCCGGACGCAGAGGCCGGTCAGGCTGCCGCACCGCGACCGTGGTGGCGGGCCCGGCTGCGCCGTCGGCGTGCCGCGGCACCCGTCCCCGCACCCGAAGCAGCCCCGGCGGCGGCCCGCCCGGCCAACGCGATGCTGCTGCTCGCCGCCGCGCTGCTTCTCGTGGGCGCGGTCCTCGGCTCGCTGCTCGCGCTCGGGGGCGGCTGGCTCCTCGCCTACGGCTCGCGCAAGCTCTCGCGCGCCCAGGCGAAATGGGTCGTCGTCGGCCTGCCGTCGACGGTCGCCGCAGCGGGGGTCGTATGGCTGTGGGGCCGTGTCAACGACCGCTGGGGCGAGCCCATCGCCGAGGACGGGATGCGTGAGGCGCTCAGCGGCACCTGGCCGTGGGTGCTGCGGGGAGCGGCCGTCGCCTCCGCGCTCTACCTGGTGTGGCGGGCACGGCGACGCTGAGCCGGCACAGCGGCAGTCCCGCGGCCTGCGGAAGAACGCCGTTTCCCCGTGCCGAACCGTAGGTGCCCACGTGTGCCGAGGGCGGGTGCGCTGCCCGCCGCCGGCCGGAGGGTCGTGCGCGAGCAGGGCGGCCACGATCGCGTCGGAGAGTCCGAACGAGTACGGGCGTGGGGGAGTGCCCCACGGCCTCCGTGCGTTCCTCCTCCAGGGCCGGCCTGCCGTGCCGCGGCGTCGAAGCACCACCAGCAGCGCCCGAGGCCCGGTTGAGCAGTGGCCCCGGAAGCCGGCGTCCAGCTCCACGGCCGCAATGGCGGGCGGCGTCCCGGCCGCCGCTGTCCACGGCAGATGCCGGTGATGCCCGCGGGGGGCGTCGCCCACCACCGCGACCCGCCCCGCGGTCCACCACGCGCCGTCGCCGCACCAGGACGTGCGTACGGACATGGGCGGGCAGCGACCCGCCCGGGGCCGCGGGCACAATGGCTTGCATGTCCTTCCCCACCGCGGTCCAGCCGCTCACCGTCGGCTTCGACCTCGACATGACGCTCATCGACTCCCGGCCCGGCATCCACGCCACCTACCGGGCGCTGTCCGCCGAGACCGGTGTGTGGATCGACGCCGACTCGGCGATCACGCGGCTCGGGCCGCCGCTGGAGCAGGAGTTGGCGCTGTGGTTCCCCGCCGAGCGGGTCCAGGAGGTCAGCGACCGGTACCGGGAGATCTACACCGCGTACGCGATCGAGCCGACCCCGGCCATGCCCGGCGCCCGGGAGGCGATAGCCGCGGTGCAGGAGCTCGGCGGCCGCGCGATCGTCGTCACCGCCAAGCACGAGCCGAACGCCGAACTCCACCTGGCCCACCTGGGCATGGCTCCGGACGAGGTCATCGGATGGCTGTGGGCGGAGGCCAAGGCGGAGGCGCTGCGCGAGCACGCCGCGAGCGTGTACGTGGGCGACCACATCGGCGACGTACGGGGCGCGCGGGTCGCCGAAGCGCTCTCGGTGGCCGTGCCGACCGGGCCGTGCGACGCGGATGCGCTGCGCGAGGCCGGGGCGGACGTGATCCTCGACGATCTGACCGCGTTCCCGGCCTGGCTGCGGGACTACTGCGCGGACCGTGCCTGACGGCGCTGCGCGCCGATCGAACGCAGCACCCCGGCCGCGGCGATCAGGAAGCCGACGCCCATGAGCATGCAGACCGCGTAGGCGACCGGCGGAAACGGCTCGGTGCCCAGAAACAGCGGGGCGACGGTGACCAGAGTGGCGACGGCGCCGACGACGAAGACGATCGCGCCGACGCGTACGAGCCCGTCACCGGGGGCGGGAGGAGTAGCAGGCATTCGGCCAGGGTAGTCCCATTGCGCGCAGGAACCGATCGGCAACGTCTTGTCACCAGCCTCTGGACCATTAGCCTTGGGGGTGGCGGGTCAGGCGACCCGCTGTAGTGCTATCAAGAGCCGTTTTGTGCGGCGCCCGATTCAGGTGCCTCAGTGCCCAACGAGTACAAGGACGAGGACAGACGTGCCTACCGGCAAGGTCAAGTGGTTCAACAGCGAGAAGGGCTTCGGCTTTCTCTCCCGCGACGACGGCGGCGACGTTTTCGTTCACTCGTCGGTGCTCCCCTCCGGTGTCGATGCCCTGAAGCCGGGCCAGCGCGTCGAGTTCGGGGTCGTGGCGGGCCAGCGGGGTGACCAGGCGCTCTCGGTGACACTTCTCGACCCGACGCCGTCGGTGGCGGCGGCGCAGCGGCGCAAGCCGGACGAGTTGGCGTCGATCGTGCAGGACCTCACGACGCTGCTGGAGAACATCACCCCGATGCTGGAGCGCGGCCGCTACCCCGACAAGGTGCAGGGCGCGAAGATCGCGGGCCTGCTGCGGGCGGTGGCCGACCAGCTGGACGTGTGACAGCGGGACACCGCACAACAACACGGCGCACAGCGGCCGGACGAATCCGCCGGACCGCTCCGTCAGACGAACGACAGCGCATCACGGCCGAGGGGCGGTACGAGCCCCTCGGCCGCGGCGCGCGTGAGCAGGCCGCGTACGGCCGCGTAGCCGGCGTCACCCAGGTCGTGGGTGAATTCGTTGACGTACAGGCCGATGTGCTGGTTCGCCACCGAAGGGTCCATCTCCTGCGCGTGCTCGAGGACGTACGGGAGGGAGACGTCCGGGTCGTCCCAGGCCATCTTGACCGACGTGCGCGCCGAGGTGGCGAGCAGGCGCAGTGTGTCCGCGCCCAGCGAGCGCTTGGCGATGATCGCGCCCAGCGGGATGGGCAGCCCGGTCGTCGTCTCCCAGTGCTCGCCCATGTCGGCGAGGGAGTGCAGCCCGTACTGCTGGTAGGTGAAGCGCGCTTCGTGGATGACGAGTCCGGCGTCGACCTTGCCGTCGCGCACCGCCGGCATGATCTCGTGGAACGGCATCACGACGACCTCGCCGACGCCGCCCGGGACGGCCTCCGCGGTCCACAGCCGGAACAGCAGATACGCGGTCGAGCGCTCGCTCGGCACCGCGACCGTCCTGCCCCGCAGGTCCACCTCCGGCTCCCGGCCGAGCACCAGCGGGCCGCAGCCCCGGCCCAGCGCGCCGCCGCAGGGCAGCAGCGTGTACTCGTCGAGGACCCACGGCAGGACGGCGTACGAGACCTTCAGTACATCGAACTCGCCGCGCTCGGCCATCCCGTTGGTGATGTCGATGTCCGCGAACGTCACATCCAGCGCGGGCGCGCCGGGGATGCGGCCGTGCGCCCAGGCGTCGAAGACGAAGGTGTCGTTCGGGCAGGGTGAGTACGCGATCTTCAGGGGCGCGGCGGTCACGGCGACTCCTCGAGGACGGGGGCGAGCTGCTGGAAGGCGGAGCGCAGCGCGTCCAGTGCCTCCCCGATGCGCCAGGCGGCGCGGTCGCGCGGGCCGACGGCATTGGAGACGGCGCGGATCTCGACGACGGGCACGCCGTGGGCCGTGGCGGCCTCGGCGACGCCGAAACCTTCCATCGCCTCGGCGGCGGCGTGCGGGTGGCGGGCAGTCAGCTCGGCGGCGCGGGCGGCGCTGCCGGTGACGGTGGAGACGGTGAGGACGGGCGCGTACACGGCGTCCAGGGTCTTCGCGAGGCGTGCGGAGAGCTCGGCGGGCGGGTGGTGCACGCTGCGGCCGAAGCCGAGTTCGTCGACGGGCAGATAGCCGTCGGGGGTCTGGGCGCCCAGGTCGGCGGCGACGATCGCGTCGGAGACGACGAGGGAGCCGAGCGGGGCGTGGGCGGCGAAGCCGCCGCCGATCCCGGTGGAGACGACGAGGTCGTACGGCGCCGGGGAGCCCTGCGTCCGCGACCCGGATGACGTGGGCGCGGTGGCCGGGACCGGTCCCAGCACCGCGGCCGTCAGGGCGGCGGCGGTACCAGCCGCGGCGGCTGCCGGTCCGACCCCGGCGACGAGGACGTCGACGAGCTGTCCCGGGGCGTGCTCGAAACGCGTCAGCGCGTACCCGCCGGGCAGCGGAACCCGGTGCGTGGCGCCGGCCGCGCCGGTGAAGGCGGCGGCGACGGAGTCGGCCTCCGCCGTCACCGCGGTCACGACGAGTACGCGCACAGGGTCAGGAGGCCTTCTCGAACTGGAAGTGCCAGATGCCGGTGACCTTCTTGCCGCTGGTCTCCATGATGCTGACCTGGGTCTTGCTGGTGGTCTCGCCGGTCGCCGAGGAGAAGAAGGCGTTGCCCGGGATGGTCCGGTACGACTTCCCGTACGGCTCCTGCTCGACGGGCTGGCCGTTGAACAGCAGCGTCCAGCCGTTCTTCGCGATCTCCGGGTCGACGCCGATGCGGACCCGGTCGTCGAAGCCCACCTTGACGGTCTTCGCCGGCTTCTTGCTCAGGCAGCCCTGGAGCAGGGACTCCTTGATGGCCTTGCCATCGTTGTAGCAGGCCGCCTCGGAGTGCACCGACTCGGTGCCGACCGTCACGGTGACGAGCGGGGTCGGCTTGTCGCAGGCGGAGAGGACGAGAAGCCCGGCGGACACGGCGCCGAGAGCGGCGGCGGCCCGGCGGCGCTTGCCGGAGAAGAACGCAACGGTCATGGCCCGAAGGCTATCGGGCCTCCCTGCGCACGCCACCCCCGGGTACGGCGCGGCCCCTTGGTTACGCCACGGGGGCTACGGCCCCGCCCACCCGCGCCTCCGTTCCCCCCGGGCGCGCCGGTCCCTCACTGCCCGTGCCCGGCGGCCTCCGGCGGGGCAGCGTTGCGGGCGGGGGTGTTGCGCGCCCGGTGGGGTGGGGAATCGCCCTCGGTCCTACGCCACCCGAGCCCGCGCGTGCCCCCGGCGGGACGCGTCCAGCAGACCCCGGATCGCCGCCAGCGCACCCGCGCCCACGATGCACGCCGCCACCGACATGCCCAGCACCCCGTTCAGCGGCAGCACGATGCCGATCGCGCCGCCGGCCACCCACGACATCTGCAGCAGCGTCTCGGAGCGGGCGAACGCCGACGTACGCACCTGTTCGGGGACGTCCCGCTGGATCAGCGCGTCCAGCGACAGCTTCGACAGGGCCTGGGTCAGGCCCGCCGTCGCGGCCAGGACCGCGATCATCGCCGTGCTGAAGAACACCGCCGCGCAGATCGCCGCCGCCAGCACCAGCGTGATCATCGTGGCGATGATCACTTCGGGTGGACGTCCCCTCAGCCACGCTCCCACCGCCGTGCCGAGCGCGTTGCCCGTGCCCGCCGCGACGCCGACCATCGCCAGGGAGACCGCCGCGCTCTGGCCCGACAGCGGATGCTCGCGCAGCAGGAAGGCCAGGAAGAAGATCAGGAACCCGGACAGCGCCCGGTGCGCCGCATTGGCCTGGAGGCCGTGCAGCACGGACGGCCCCACCGTCCGCAGGCTCGGTTTCTGCTCGCCGTGGGTGAGCATGTGCGCCTTGCGCTCGCCCTTCGCGGAGTCCACCTTGTGCGGCAGTCGCAGGGCCCAGTACGTACCGAGCAGGAACAGCGCGCAGGCCCCGTACAGCGGCCACTGGGGCCCGATGTTCTGCAGCCCGATCCCGATCGGCGCCGCGATCCCCGTCGCCACCAGACCGGCCAGGGTGACCCGGGAGTTCGCCTTCACCAGCGGGAAGCGCGGTGGCAGCAGGCGCGGCACGACCGCGCTGCGGACGACCCCGTACGCCTTCGAGGACACCAGTACACCCAGCGCCGCCGGATACAGCTGGATTCCGCCCGTAGCGACCGCCGTGGACATCGCGAGCGCGAGCACCACACGTGCGAACATCGCGCCTGCCATCGCCGCGCGCCGCCCGTGCGGGATGCGGTCGAGCAGCGGGCCGATGACCGGGGCCAGCAGGACGAAGGGGGCCATCGTGACGGCCAGATAGAGCGCGACCCGGCCGCGTGCCTCGTCCGTCGGTACGGAGAAGAAGACCGTGGACGCCAGCGCCACGGTGATCATGACGTCGCCGGCGCCGTTCACGGCATGGAGTTCGATCAGTTTGCCGAGGCCGGACTCGCCCGCCCCGTGCGCATGCGTCGCTTTCCGGATACCGCGCGCCGTGCCCGTGAACGGCAGATGGAGGGCACGCCCGACCGTCCGGCCCACTCTGCGGAGCGGCCCGGATGTGTCGGACGACCTCGCGGCTGCCACCCCGTCATAGTGCCCCAAGCCCTGCCGAGGCGAACCGGTGACAGGCACTGTTCCTCCCATGTTGGGGCAGGCAGGTGGGCGGGGAGCTGCGGAGGGGGTAGCGTGCGTAGCGCGCCACCGGCGGCTGTTCTCGGCCGCGCGCCTCTTCGGCATCCCGCAGAATGGATGACGTTGGGTGTGCCCGAGACAGGTCGGTCCGGGCGCGGACGTCGATGCGGCCCTCTGGTCCGCTCCGCCCGCGGTCCCGTACCTCCGGAATCGGCCGGCGCACCCGTGAGACGGCGTAGGAGAGAAGCGAGACCTGTGAGTGCTGCGACGACGCGAAGCCGTACCCCCGACCGTCTGTGCGCCGAGGCGGTAGATCTTGCCCGGGAGGCGGCCGAGGAGGCCGCGGCCCCGGGCAAGGTCGGTGAGCATGTGTCCCTGGTCTCCGAGGGCGACCGGGTGGTCACACACTTCTTCGAGTGCCAGGAGCCCGGCTACCGGGGCTGGCGCTGGGCGGTGACCGTCGCGCGTGCCTCCCGCGCCAAGAACGTCACCTTGGACGAGACCGTCCTGCTGCCCGGTCCCGACGCCCTCATGGCCCCCGAGTGGGTGCCGTGGAGCGAGCGGCTGCGACCGGGCGACATGGGCCCCGGCGATCTGCTGCCCACCGAGGCCGAGGATCTGCGCCTCGAGCCCGGCTACACCGGCGAGGACGAGCCCCCGCCGAATTCGGTCCTTGCCGAGCACCCCCCGTCGCACGATCTGGCGGAGCGCGTCGAGGCGGAGGACGCCGAGCTCACCGACCGCAGGCCCGCGATCGAGGCCACCACGGGCAACGGCCGCGCGGCGATCGCGGCGCTCGCCGAGGAGCTCGGCATGCGCCGGGCCCGTGTGCTGTCCCGGTACGGGCTGCACACGGCCGCCGACCGCTGGGATGAAGGCTTCGGCGCCAAGACCCCGATGGCGCAGGCCGCCCCCGCATCCTGTGTGACCTGTGCCTTCCTGGTCCCGATGGCGGGCTCGCTGAAGCAGGCCTTCGGTGTGTGCGCGAACGAGTTCTCGCCCGCGGACGGCCGGGTCGTCTCCCTGGCGTACGGCTGCGGCGGGCATTCCGAAGCGGCCGTGATGCCCAAGCCGCCGACGCCCCCGCCCCCGGTGCTCGACACGATGGCGGCCGACGAGTTCCCGCTGCGGCCCGCCCGCGACGGCGGATCCGTCTCGCCCGAGGCCGACGCCGCATCGGAGGATCTCGGCCACTCGTAGTCCGGCGTTCGCAGCTCTCCGGTTCCCCGATCCGTGCTGACCGGCCGATACGCGGTACCTTCGGCCCCAGCAGCAGTCGCCGCTTCCGGAGAGAGTGGAGTCACAGCGTGAGCGTCAGGACGACGGAGTGGGCCGACCCGTTCGGGACGGTACGGCTGCGGCGCGGGGTGCTCGACGCATGGGGCGCGAGCCCCGCCCGCTTCCGCGAGGACGCCAACGCCGAGGAGGACCTCGCGCTCGGCGGGTACCGCGACCGTCTCGTTGTCGAGCTCGCCCAGAACGCAGCGGACGCCGCCGCGCGCGCCGGTGTGCCGGGGCGGCTCCGGCTGACCCTGCATCCGGCCACCGGTACGGACCGCGCCGTGCTCGCCGCCGCCAACACCGGCGCCCCGCTGGACGCCGCGGGCGTCGAATCGCTCAGCACCCTGCGCGCCTCCGCCAAGCGCGAGGGGCACGAGAGCTCCGTCGGCCGGTTCGGTGTCGGCTTCGCCGCCGTGCTGGCGGTCAGCGACGAGCCGGCGGTCGTGGGCCGGCACGGTGGCGTGCGCTGGTCCCTGGCCGAGGCCAGGGAGCTGGCCGGTGAGGCGGCCAAGGGCAGCCCGGGCCTCGGCGACGAGCTGCGCCGCCGCGACGGTCACGTACCGCTGCTGCGGCTGCCGCTGCCCGCCGAAGGCACCGCGCCCGAGGGATACGACACGGTCGTCGTGCTGCCGCTCAGGGACGGGGCCGCGGTCGACCTGGTGGAGCGGCTGCTCGCCGGGATCGACGACGCGCTGCTGCTCACCCTCTCGGGGCTGTCCGAGATCGTCATCGAAACCCCGGACGGCGTACGGGAGTTGCGGCGCTTCACCGAGGACGCGTATGTCCGCATCCAGGACAGCGTGCACGGCGGACGCCGCTGGCGGGTCGTCAGCCACGGCGGCGCGACCGAGCCCGCGCTGCTCGCCGGCCGGCCCGTCGAGGAACGGCTCCGGCCGCACTGGTCGGTCACTTGGGCGGTGCCCGTCGACGACGAGGGCGCGCCGGCCCGGCCGCGTACCGCACCTGTCGTGCATGCGCCGACTCCTACCGACGAACCCCTCGGCGTGCCCGCGCTGCTGATCGCCTCGCTGCCGCTGGACACGACGCGCCGCCATCCGGCGCCCGGCCCGCTCACCGACTTCCTGGTGCAGCGCGCGGCCGACGCGTACGCCGAACTCCTCGGCGACTGGCGGCCGGTGAGCGTCGGCACCATCGACCTGGTGCCCGGGCCGCTCGGCAAGGGCGAGCTGGACGGTGCGCTGCGGGCGGCGATCCTGGAGCGGCTGCCGCGCACCGCGTTCCTGGAGCCCGCCGTGCCGCGCGATGTGCCGGTGGAGGACACCGGTCTGCCGGGCCGGGAGATCTCCGTGGGGCTGCGGCCGATCGAGGCGGAGGTCCTGGAAGGCGGGGGCGCGGAGACCGTACGGGTTCTGGCCGAGGTGCTGCCGAGCCTGCTGCCCGCGGGACTCGAGCGCCGGGTGGAGCTGCGCACGCTGGGTGTCGCACGGGTGCCGCTGACCGAGGCGATCGACCGGCTCGCCGGGCTCGAGCGCGAACCGGGCTGGTGGCACCGGCTGTACGACAGCCTGGCGGGCGTGGACCCGGACCGGCTGTCCGGCCTGCCCGTACCGCTGGCCGACCGCCGCACCACGATCGGTCCGCGCCAGACCCTGCTGCCCCTGGCCGACACCCCGGCCCAGCTGGCCCGCCTCGGCCTGAAGGTCGTGCACCCCGATGCGGCGCACCCGCTCCTGGAGAAGCTGGGCGCGCTGCCCGCGACGCCGCGAGCCGTGCTGACGACCGCGCAGGTGCGGGCGGCCGTCGCGGCATCGCTGGACGACGGTGACGTCTGGGACGAAGACGCGCTCGACGCGGAGGAGGTCGCCGAGACGGTGCTCGCGCTGGTCCGGGACGCGGGTCTGGAGCCCGGCGAGGAGCCGTGGCTGGGCGCCCTGGCGCTGCCCGACGAGGACGGCGAACTGGCGCCCGCCGGTGAACTGGTGCTGCCCGGCAGCCCGTTCGCCGCGGTGATGCGTGAGGGCGAACTGGCGCTGTGCGACGCGGAGCTGGCCGAGCGGTGGGGCGAGCAGCCCTTGGCGGCGTGCGGCGTGCTGGCCAACTTCGCGCTGGTGAGGACCACCGATGTGGTGCTCGACCCCGATGAACTGGAGCCCCGCGAAGGGGACTTCGCCGAGCCCGACGACGCCGGGCTGCTGGACGCGGTCGACGTCTGGTGCGAGGACGTGCTCGACCGGCTGCCGGACACGCCCGTGCCGCCCGTCGCCACGGAGATCGTCGCCGTGCGCGACCTGGACCTGGTGGACGACGACTGCTGGCCGCAGGCGCTGGCGCTGCTGGCGCAGCCGCCGCTGCGGGACGCGCTGACCCAGTCCGTACGCATCCTGCTGCCGGACGGCACGACGGAGACGGTGCGGCCCTACACGGCGTGGTGGCTGCGCGACCATCCGGTGCTGGACGGGCGCCGGCCGGCGGGCCTGCGGGCGGCGGGCGCGGATGCGCTGCTGGAGGGCCTGTACGAGTCGGCCGACACCACGGGCTTCGAGGACTCCCAGGTGCTGCGCGCGCTGGGGGTGCGTACCTCGGTCGCCGCGCTGCTCGACGAGCCGGGCGGCGCCGCGGAACTCCTGTCCCGCCTGGCCGATCCCGACCGTCCGGTCCGTGCGGCCCAACTGCACGCCCTGTACTCGGCGCTGGCGGACCTCGACCCGGAGCAGGTCACGCTCCCCGACGAGCTGCGAGCGGTCGTCGACGGCGAGGTCCGGGTCGTGGACGCGGCGGACGCGGTCGTGGCGGACGCCCCCGACCTGCTGCCGCTGGCGGAGGGACTCCCGCTCCTCCCGGTCACACCCGCGCGCGCCGGCGACCTGGCGGACCTGTTCCAGGTACGCCGCCTGAGCGAGACGGTCGACGCGGAGATCACGACACCGGGCGAGGAGCACGAGGTCCCCGAGTCGGTGCGCATCCTGCTCGGCCCGACGACCCCGGCGACGTACATGGAGCACGAGGAACTGGTCGTCGCCGGCGTCGAACTGGACTGGCGGCGCACGCCGGACGGAGTGCTCCACGCCTCCACCGTGGAAGGCGTGGCCGCGGCCCTTGCCTGGTCGACGGCCCAGTGGCCACGCCGATTCGAGGTGGCGGCACTGCTGGAGGACCCGTCGCGCACGGACGAGCTGGCGCGCGACCGCTGGTTCGACTGAGACCTGACGGTCCGCCCCCGACCGGACCCGGCCGGGGCGGACCGCGTGGCCTCCGGACGGGCGCGTGATGTGTCATGCTCGCGTTCATGGAGCGGGGGAACTCGAGCAGAGGCCGCTGGTGGAAAGGCATCGGGCGCCTAGCGCGCACCAAGGGGGCGCACGCGGCGCCTGTCGCACCCGCGCCGCCCGCAGCGCCCCGGGCATACGCCGGACCTCTCGCCGGAGTGCTCGGCAGCACGCCGTTCAGCCTTCGGCAGCTCGACGGGCAGACGGTGCTGCGCATCGGCGAGTGGGAAACGGTTGTCGGACCGGACACACAGGTGCGGCACCGGCAGCACCGGCTGTGGAACAGCTTCGCCGTCGCGGCCCTGGGCCGGCCCACGTTCGTCCACCGCTACCACCTGCCATGGGGCCTGCAGTTGCTCGCGCAGTTCGAGTCCACCCCTGACTTCTTCGTCGCCCAGATGGACGACCCGGGCCTTGAACTGACCGTTGAGCTAGGCGGCATCTCCGCCTGGAGCCCTGCCACGAACGCGGAGTGCTGAGGGTTCTGCCGCGGCTGACCCCACGCCGTCATGGCCAGGTGCGCTCGATGTGATCCCGTCGTACGGCACGGGTGGCGGGGCCGCTCCTGTGGGCGGGTGGACGGATCGCATCGCGTCGCGCGTCGCCGCTCGACCGCCCCGATACTGCGGACCTGTCTCCGGTGCCCGAAGTCTGCCTGGCCATCAGCCAGTTGAGCGATTGATCACCTTTTGCCCGCGGAGTTCTGCTAATCCTATGACCGGGGTTACGGGCATCGGCCCGTCGCAGCGCGTGCGCGCTGTCTGGAGGGGATACACGTGAGTACGACATCACGGGATGCGGTCGTCGCCGGAGAACAGAAGGCCGTGGACCGCGCCTACGACTGCTACGAGGCGCGCCTCGCGGAGATGACGGAACAGTCGCCCGCCGCGGCCTCCGCCAGCGGCAAGGACGGCATCGCCGCCCGGATCGAGGCTGAGGCCAAGGCCGAGGAGTACGGAGGGCTGGGCGGCGAGGCCCTGGTCGTCAGCAGGGTCGACGTGCAGGAACCGGGCGCGTCGGCGGCCGAGACCTTCTACATCGGGCGCCGGAGCGTCTTCGACGTCGAGACCCGTGACCAGGTCGTGGTCCTCTGGACGGCGCCGATGGCCAGGAAGTGGTACAACGCGCAGCCGGAATCGCCCGGGGAGGTGCTCCTGCGACGGCAGTTACGCTGCTCGGAGCGCACGGTCGAGGACTTCCTGGACGAGATCGCCCCGTCTGCGGTGCCCGGCGCCGATATCGACATCGACGCTGACGCCGACGAGCAGGATGGACCGGCGTCCGACTCCCTTGGCGGGACGGCCTACGACACCGCTGCGGAGCCCGCAGCCGCCGAGGACCATCGTCCCGGCACCGTCCCCTCACCTCGTGACGCCGCCCGGCGGCGCCGGAAGAAGCCGCAACAGGTGGACGAGTTCCTGCTCCGGGAACTCCACCGCTCCCGCAGCGGGCGGATGCGCGACATCGTCGAGACGATCCGCCGCGACCAGATGGCTCTGGTCACCGGCTCACCTGCGGACGTACTCGTGATCCAGGGCGGACCGGGCACCGGAAAGTCCGCGGTGGGCCTGCACCGCGTGACCTGGCTCGTCAACAACGACCACTTCCGCTCACAGGACATCCTGGTGGTCGGACCGCACCAGAACTTCCTGGAGTACGTGGGGCGGGTGCTGCCCACCCTCGGCACCCGCAACGTCAACGCCGTCCAGCTCGACCGCCTCTGGGCCGGTGAGGTCCGCGGCACGGACTCCCCCAAGGCGCGGCTGGTCAAGTCCGACGACCGGATGGCGACCGTCCTGCGGCGGCGCGTGGAGCGCGAGTGCAGACCGGACGCACTGGATTCCCTCGTCACCGCTCCCTCGCACGAACAGGACGAGCCGGACTTCGCCGTCGGCGTCGGCAGTACGCTGCTGCGCCTGCCGCGCTCGGAGGTGCTCGGCGTTCTGCGCGAGGCCCGCGAGGGCAGCGGCGCCTACCGAGCGCGCCGTGACCGGTTCCGGACGCTTCTCGTCGACCGACTGCTGGGCGCCCTGATGCGACTCGCCCCGCGGCGCGGCACGGACGAGACGATACGCAGGGATCTGGAGCGCAACCGGCAGGTGGTGGCACTCGTCGAGCGCACCTGGCCGGCGCTGAGCCCGGAGGAGGCCCTGCGGAGTCTGCTCAACTCCCCTGACAGGCTGGGTGAGTGCGCATCGCAGGTGCTCGGCGAGAGTGAACAGGCCGCGCTCCAGCGGCCGAAGGCCGAGAGCGCGGCGGAGGAGCCCTGGACCCTCGACGACTTGGTGTGTCTGGAGGAACTGCGCTTCCTCATTGCCGGTGAGACCCCGCAGCGGTACCGGCACATCGTCGTCGACGAGGCCCAGGACCTGACGCCGATGCAGGCGAGGTCGCTGCAGAGGCGCTGTCCGACCGGCTCGATGACCGTGCTCGGCGACCTGGCGCAGGCCACCGGCCCCCACACGTATGCCGCTTGGGGCCGGCTGGGCGGACTGCTGTCCGGGCAGGGGGACTGGCATGTCGCGGAGCTGAACACCAGCTACCGCGTGCCCGCTCAGATCATGGAGTTCGTGGCTCCCCTCGCCGGGGAGGTCGCGCCGTCGCTGCCCTTCCCCGCCGCCGTCCGCCGGGCCGACGGGGAAGCCGTACGGCTGGTCGCGACGACACCGTCCCAGCTGCTGGACGACGTGGCGGCCCGCGTGATCCGCCTCGTCGGTACCGATGACGGCCGCTCCCCGAGGTCGGTCGCCGTCATCGTGCCCGACTCCCCGTGGCGGGAGCAGGTCCGCCGGCACGTGGACCTGATCGAGGGCATGACCCCGGAGCGGCTGCGAGCCGTGTCCGTGCTGGCGGCGGCCGAGGCCAAGGGCATGGAGTTCGACCATGTCCTGGTCCTGGACCCGTCGGCCATCGCCGACAGCGGACCCGCGGGGCTGCGCCGGCTGTACGTGGCACTGACACGCAGTACGCAGAGCCTGACCGTTCTTCACACGTCACCGCTGCCCGAGGCGCTCGGGGGAGGTTCCGGCGACGCGGCCGGCGAGGACGCCCCGCAGGTCGGCGCCGAAGTCCGGGTCACGGTGCTCGGACCGGGACCGGGGTCGCACTGGCGGGTGCAGGCTCTCTCGCCCGCGAGCGAGCGCACGTTCCTCCTCGTCCCGCGCCACGGCTCACCCGTTCCCGTCGCCGGATCCACGCTGGACGGCTGGGTGATCCGCAATGAGGGGCGGGTGAGTCTGATCTCTGCCGCCGACTTCGGCCGTAGGCCCGTCTCGCCCGGAATGGCGGCCCGTTACGCGGCAGCACTCGATGTCATGGACGAGATCGCGCGCGGCGGCGGCACGATCCCGGCCGATGCCCCGGCCCGGCTTTCGGAACTGAAGGGCATGGCCAATCGGTGTCTGCGCCGGGACCAGGCCGACTGGCTGAGTGTCTGGCAGCTGCTCGGGCGTCCTGACGCGGACCGGCTGGCCGTCCTGCGAGACCTCGCGAGGAGTGCACGGGAAGCGGTCGCCGCGGGCGATCCGGCGCGTGCAGCCGCGGTCGCGTCGGAGCTGACGCGCAGCGGATGGGCGGACGCGCTGAGCGAAGCCCGGGAACTTCTGCGGCGTGGCACCGGCACCTTGGACGAGCGCGACGCCGGCACCGCACCCGAGGCCGACCTCGCACCCTTGGATGACGCCGCGCCCGCCGCCGCATCCGAGGCCGACGCCGGCCTCGCACCCGTCAACGGCGTCGAACCGGACGCCGGGACGCCACGCGTCGACGACTTCGGGCCCGAGCCCGAAACCGAGCCCGAGCCCGAAACCGAGCCCGAGCCCGAAACCGAGCCCGAGCCCGACGCCGAAACCGAGCCCGCTGCCGGAACCGGACGCGCCCCCGATCCCGATCCCGATCCCGCCACCGGCACCGGCACCCGGCCGGAACCCTCCGGGTCCCCGGAGACAGAGCACCAGAAGGAGCACGACGTGCAGGCCATCGCCCTCGAGGACATCGAAGTGACAGCCACCGGGCTGCTGTACGACCTGGCGACCGCGGCGGAGGCCGACCGGAACTGCAACACCCATGAGGCAGTGCGGTTCGAGCTGATGGCCGCCCTGCTGCGGGCCGGCCTGAAGCCGTCCGACGCACCCCTCGTCGACGTCATCCGCACCGGCGAGGACGGCCGCTTCCTGTACGAAGTCCTCGGCGCCGGACGCTCCGCGTACGCGGACCTGCGTGCCGGAGCGACCCGTCTGCTGGAGGTCAACCACGCTCAGCCGCAATCCGCCGACCGCCTGTACCTCGTGCTCTCCGAGCCGCCTGCCGACGCGTGGGCGGCGGACACCGTACGAGCGGTGTTCGGTGTCCATGTGCTGTGGCGGACGGTGGACGGCTGGGGCGGGGAGGACAAGGAGACGGCGCTCGGGGCCGGGGCGGCGTCCGCTCCCTGAGGCCGGGACGGGACCTGACCCTCAGTCAAATGCCGGTGCGTTATTTGATTTACTGGCATTCAACGAAGTCTCTACGATTCGTTCACCATCCAAGATCCCGCCGGGGGGACTCGCACGGCGGGATCGCATTTCACTGGGGACACATACATGCGCATGCGTGCCACTGGCGCCGCCCTTGTCGGCGCCCTGGCTCTGACCACCCTTGTCGTTCCGGCCGCTCAGGCCGGAGCGGCGGAGGTCGAACCCAAGATCACCAAGGTGGTCGTGAACGGCGGCAAGGACATCGTCCTGGGCACCAGGGCCGAGAAGACCGTCACCGTCTCCCTGACCGCCACCCATCCGGACGGCATCAAGCAAGGCCGGCTCTACCTGTGGCACGACGACGGTACGGGTAAGGCGGACAACATCGTCTTCGAGAACGAGGACTGGGACACCTGCACCGAGATCGACGACACCACCTCCATCTGCAAGCAGACCGTCACCTTCGACCCGCTCCTCACCCCGGGCCGGAACGAACATGCGGGCACCTGGAGGGTCAGCGCATGGGCGATGGCTCCCGGTGGCTACGACACGCGGGACGAGACGAAGACCGTCCGGATCCAGCGCGCCTCCAAGCTCACGGTCAACGCGGGTCCGGAGCCGGTCACCAAGGGCAGGAAGATCACCACCACGGGCAAGCTCACCCGCGCCAACTGGGACGAGATCGCCTACAAGGGCTACACCAACCAGCCGGTGAAGCTCCAGTTCCGCGAGGCGGGCTCCAGCACCTACACGACCGTCAAGACCGTCAAGACCAACTCGACGGGCAACCTGTCGACGACGGTGACGGCGTCGAAGGACGGCTACTGGCGCTGGTCCTTCGGGGGCACGACCACCACTCCGGCGGTCAACGCGACCGGTGACTACGTCGACGTGAGGTAGTCCGCAAGGCCTGTGCAGGCCACCGGCCCCACAGAGGCCGGTGGCCTGCGCCTGCGCGGAAGCGCCAACGCGCCAACCCCCGGTCGGACTTTGGCCGAGCCTCCTGCTTTACTGCGGCTCAACGGAATCTCTACAATCCGTCCACCATTCAAGATCCCGTCGGGGGGAACACGCGACGGGATCGCATTCCACTGGGGACACATACATGCGCATTCGTGCCACTGGCGCCGCGATCGTCGGCGCCCTGGTTCTGACCGCCCTTGCCGTTCCGGCCGCCCAGGCCGAAGAAGGCCCGGCGGGCCCGAGGAAGACCACCTTCTCCGCCAAGGCACCGGCGGACGAGGTCCTCGGCGACACCAAGATCACCAAGGTGGTCGTGAACAACAACAAGGACATCGTCCTGGGCACCACGGCCCCCAAGACCGTCCCGGTCACCCTGACGGCCACCGACGCGGCCGGTATCCAGGACGCGTGGGTCGAGCTGTGGCACGGCAACGACTGGGACTCGCCGGACGTGCTCGCCGTCCCGCACGAGTCCGTCTGCAAGGAGGTCAATGCCACCACGTCCACCTGCACGATGAACATCACGATCGACCCGAAGCTGGAGCTGGACAAGAACACCCTCGCCGGCACCTGGAAGGTCACCGCCTACGCGTGGGGCAAGGACGGCGACCTCGTCCAGAAGGACACGTACAAGACGCACCGCGTCCAGCGTGCCTCGAAGCTCACGGTCAACGCGGCTCCGGAGCCGGTCACCAAGGGCAGGAAGATCACCGTCACGGGCAAGCTCTCCCGTGCCAACTGGGAGACCTCCACCTACAAGGGGTACGCCGACCAGCCGGTGAAGCTGCAGTTCCGCAAGGCGGGCACCAGCACGTACTCGACCGTCAAGACCGTCAAGTCCAACTCGACGGGCAACCTGTCGACGACGGTGACGGCGTCGAAGGACGGCTACTGGCGCTGGTCCTTCGCGGGCACGACCACCACTCCGGCGGTCAACGCCACGGGTGACTACGTCGACGTGAGGTAGTCAGCGACGCAGACAGGCCACCGGTCCCACAGGGGCCGGTGGCCTGTCTGCGTGGAACAGCCGGTTCGACCGACCCCCGTCAGGTTTTGGCCACGCTTGGCCGGTTTGCTGCGGCTCAACGGAATCTCTACAATCCGTTCACCATTCAAGATCCCGTCGGGGGGAGTCGTACGACGGGGTCGCCTTTCAGTGGGGACACTCATATGCGCATTCGTGCCACTGGAGCCGCGATCGTCGGCGCCCTGGCTCTCTCCACCCTTGCCGTGCCCGCCGCACAGGCAGACAACTCCCTGGACCGCAAGGACAAGTCCGCGCTGGTGCAGGCCGTGCGTGCCGCACAGCAGGCGGACTCCGGTGCCGCGCAGGCGTCCGGCCGCGCCGCCTCTGCCGCCGAGGACGGGGTGCCGTACGAGCTGGACCTCTCCTTCTCCCAGGTGAAGGTCAACAACGGCAAGCCGATCGTCGTTGGCGTCAGCAACCAGGTCACCGTGCCCGTCACCTACACCGTGACGCACGGCGCCGACGTCGACATCTTCGCCCCCGACTTCCTCATGGACGTCGAGATCTACCGCGGCGGAACCGACTACTGGAGCCAGACCCACGGCCTCCTCGGCGACGAATGGCCGGTCTGCACCGCGGTCTCCTCCACGGTGGCGACCTGCAAGGGCACCATCGACATCTACCCCGAGTTCGATCTGACCCTCGCGGACGCCACCACCTGGAAGACCTACGGCTACGCCGTCGCGTACAACGGTCAGGACCCCGAGGACGAGAACATCGACCTGAGCCAGGTCGGCGTCGTCGAGCAGGACCCGCTGGGCGTCACCACCAAGCTCCAGCGGTACTCGAAGCTGACGGTCAACGCCTCCCCGGAGCCGGTCGTCAAGGGCAAGACCATCACCGTCACGGGGAAGCTGTCCCGTGCCAACTGGGAGACGCACAAGTACGCGGGCTACACCAACCAGCCCGTGATGCTGCAGTTCCGCAAGGCGGGCACCAGCACGTACACCACCGTCAAGACGGTGTACACCGACGGTTACGGCAACCTGAAGACCACGCGTACGGCCTCGACCGACGGCTACTGGCGCTGGTCCTTCGCCGGCACCTCCACCACTCCGGCGGTCAACGCCACCGGTGACTACGTCGACGTGAAGTAGTCCGTGACGTAGTCCTCGTCTCTGCGTCGGCAGGGAAGCGGCGGTCGACCCAGCGCCAGGTGAACTCCAGAAGCGCTGCGGCGGCCGCCGCAACGGCGACTGCCGCCCATGGCATCGTCGTGCCCACGAGCTTCAGGGCGAAGAAGTGCTGGAGCCATGGCACGACCAGCACCAGCAGGAACGCTCCGCCCATCGTCGCCACCAGCGCGATCCGCCACCACGTGTAGGGCCGGGCGATGATCGCCAGCACCCACATCGCGACCAGGAACAGCGTCAGCGTCGCCGCGCTCGTCTCCGCGTCCAGGGCGCCCGGTCCGCTGTAGTGGGAGCGGGCCAGCAGATACGTGCAGAACGTCGCCGTTCCCGCGATCACACCCGCCGGGATCGCGTACCGCATCACCCGGCGCACGAAGTTCGGCTTGGCCCGCTCCGTGTTCGGGGCGAGCGCCAGGAAGAACGCCGGGACGCCGATCGTCAGCGTCGACAGCAGCGTCAGATGGCGTGGGAGGAACGGGTACTCCACCTGGCTGCACACCACCAGGATCGCCAGAAGCACCGAGTACACGGTCTTGGTGAGGAACAGCGTGGCGACGCGGGTGATGTTGCCGATCACCCGGCGGCCCTCCGCCACCACCGACGGCAGCGTCGCGAAGCTGTTGTTCAGCAGCACGATCTGGGCGACCGCCCGGGTGGCCTCCGAGCCCGTGCCCATCGAGACGCCGATGTCCGCGTCCTTCAGCGCCAGCACGTCGTTGACGCCGTCCCCCGTCATCGCCACCGTGTGCCCGCGGGACTGCAGCGCGCCGACCATGTCCCGCTTCTGCTGCGGGCTGACCCGGCCGAAGACCGTGTTCGCGTCCAGCTCCTCGGCCATCGCCGACTGCTCGGCCGGCAGCCGGCGCGCATCCACCGTGTCCGCCGCGCCCGGCAGTCCCAGCTTGCCCGCCACCGCGCCGACGGCGATCGCGTTGTCGCCGGAGATGACCTTCGCCGCGACGTTCTGCTCGCCGAAGTACCGCAGCGTGTCGGCAGCCTCCGGCCGCAGCCGCTGCTCGAGCACCACCAGCGCCGTCGGCTTCGCGCCCGCCGCCACGTCCGCCGCGTCCAGTTCGCCCGCGGCCCGGGCCAGCAGCAGCACCCGCAGCCCGTGCTGGTTGAGCTGGTCGATGTCGGCGAGCACCGGGTCCCCTGGCGGCAGCAGCACATCGGGAGCGCCCAGCAGCCAGGTGGACTCCTCACCGTTGCCCTCGCTGAAGCTCGCTCCGCTGTACTTGCGCGCAGAGGAGAAGGGCAGTGACTCCGTGCACCGCCAGTCCTCGCTGTCCGGATACGCGTCGATGACCGCCTGGAGGCTCGCGTTGGGCCGGGGGTCGGACTCGCCGAGTGCGCCCAGGACCTTGCGTACGTACGGCTCGTCGGTACCGCCCAGCGTCCGCAGCTCGGCGACGTCCATGCCGCCTTCGGTCAGTGTGCCGGTCTTGTCCAGGCAGACCACGTCCACGCGCGCCAGGCCCTCGATCGCGGGCAGTTCCTGCACGAGGCACTGCTGGCGGCCGAGCCGGATCACCCCGATGGCGAAGGCGACCGAGGTGAGCAGGACGAGGCCCTCGGGGATCATCGGGACGATTCCGCCGACCGTACGCGCCACCGAGTCCTTGACGTTGGTCTCCTTGACGACCAGCTGGCTGATGACGAGCCCCGTCGCGGTGGGGATCATCATCCAGGTCACGTACTTGAGGATGGTGCTGATGCCGCTGCGCAGCTCGGAGGCGACCAGGGTGAAGCGGGACGCCTCCTCGGCCAGTTGTGCGGCATACGCCTCGCGGCCCACCTTGGTCGCGGTGAACGCGCCGCCGCCCGCGACCACGAAGCTGCCCGACATCACGAGGTCACCCGGCTGCTTGACCACCGGGTCCGCCTCGCCGGTCAGCAGCGACTCGTCGATCTCCAGGCTGTCCGCCTCGGCGACCTCGCCGTCGACGACGACCTTGTCACCTGGCCCGAGTTCGACCAGGTCGTGCAGGACGATCTCGGAGGTGGAGACCTCGGCGGCCACCCCGTCGCGCCGTACCGTCGGTTTCGCCTCGCCGATGACGGCGAGTGAGTCCAGTGTCTTCTTGGCACGCAGTTCCTGGATGATGCCGATCCCGGTGTTGGCGATGATCACAAAGCCGAAGAGGCTGTCCTGGATCGGCGCGACGAAGAACATGATCACCCACAGCACGCCGATGATCGCGTTGAAGCGGGTGAACACATTGCCGCGGATGATGTCGACGGTGGAGCGCGAGCTGCGTACGGGTACGTCGTTGATCTGGCCCCGCGCCACCCGATCGGCGACCTCGGCGGTCGTCAGTCCGGTCGGGGACACCCGGCGCCGGGCCGTCACGGGGGGTCGGGTGGGAGGGTGCACGGGGTCGAGTTCGGCGCCCGCGCTGATGACGGGTCCGCTCGGCTCGGGGCCTTCGGTGCCGGTCCACGGCGGCTGCGTCATGGTTTCGACGGTACGGCCGACGGCCCGGGTTCACCCCCCGAGTGGCGCGTTCTCGTCGGGCGCGGTCTCAGGAGTCGGAGTTCTCCGCAGTCGGGGCGGTGTCCGCGTCGGCGGCCGCTTGCGAGCGCTTGATCGCCGCTTCCCGGCCGCGTACGTACCAGATGCCGATGAGTCCGAGGCCCGCACCGGCCAGACAGGTCCACACCCACCAGGTCAGGTCGCGGTCCGCGAACCAGCCGTAGAACGGGACCTGGACGAGGAACATGACGAACCACAGGATCGTGCCGCCGGTGATGGTGGCGACGATCGGCCCCTCAAGGGGTTCGGGTGCCTCGTGCCTGGGGGTCCACTTCGCCATGCCGACAGTGTAGGCGGCGCTTTTCGTACGCCGACGGGCCAGGTCCGCCCGGGGTCTACGCGCGGAGATACCGATCTTCCTCTTATGTGTTCATGCTGAACGGGTTTGCGTCCGACCGGTTTCGTTCGTATGAACCTCCAGGGAACCGGCCTGAAATACGACGAGGTCTCGCATGCCCCCCACGGCCACCGCCCCTGCGGACGTCCAGCCGCCGCAGCAGCAGCCGCCCACAGGCTCCAGCCGCCTGGACCGCTTCTTCAAGATCTCCGAGCGCGGCTCCACGGTCGCCCGCGAAGTCCGCGGCGGATTCGCCAGCTTCTTCGCGATGGCCTACATCATCGTGCTGAACCCGATCATCCTCGGCAGCGCGAAGGACATGTACGGGCACCAGCTCGACGGCGGCCAGCTGGTCACCGCCACCGTGCTGACCGCGGCCTTCTCCACCCTCCTCATGGGCGTCATCGGCAATGTCCCGATCGCGCTCGCGGCCGGTCTCGGCGTCAACACCGTCGTCGCCCTCCAGCTCGCGCCCCACATGTCCTGGCCGGACGCCATGGGCATGGTCGTGCTGGCCGGCTTCGTCGTGATGCTGCTGGTCGCCACCGGGCTGCGTGAGCGCGTGATGAACGCCGTGCCGCTGAGCCTGCGCAAGGGCATCGCGATCGGTATCGGCCTGTTCATCATGCTGATCGGCCTGGTCGACTCCGGTTTCGTCTCCCGTATCCCCGACGCCGCCAAGACGGTCGTCCCGCTTCAGCTCGGCAGCGGCGGGCACCTGCTCGGCTGGCCGGTCCTGGTCTTCGCCCTGGGTGTGCTGCTCACCTTCGCGCTGATCATCCGCAAGGTGCCCGGCGCGATCCTGATCTCCATCGTGGCGATGACGGTTGTCGCCATGGTCGTCAACGCGGTCGCGGACATCCCCAGCTGGGGCCTGACCACGCCCGAGTGGCCCGGCAATCCGGTCGCGACGCCCGACTTCGGCCTGGTCGGCGAGGTCAGTCTGTTCGGCGGCTTCGAGAAGGTCGGACTGCTGACCGGCTGCCTCTTCGTCTTCACCGTGCTGCTGTCCTGCTTCTTCGACGCGATGGGCACGATCCTCGGCGTCGGCGACGAGGCCAGGCTGATGGACAAGGACGGCAACTTCCCCGGCATCAACAAGGTGCTGATCGTCGACGGCATCGCGGTCGCCGCCGGCGGTGCGAGCTCCGCCTCCGCCAACACCTGCTTCGTGGAGTCCACCGCCGGTGTCGGCGAGGGTGCCCGTACCGGTCTCGCGTCCGTCGTCACGGGTGCGCTGTTCGCGGTGGCGCTGTTCCTCACCCCGCTCGCCACGATGGTGCCGTCCCAGGCGGCCACGCCCGCCCTGGTGGCGGTCGGCTTCCTGATCCTGGCCGGTTCCGTCAAGGACATCGACTGGAGCGACTTCACGATCGCCGTCCCGGCGTTCCTGGCGATGGTGATCATGCCGTTCACGTACTCGATCACCAACGGTATCGGCATCGGCTTCATCGCCTTCAGCGCGCTGCGGCTGGCGGCCGGACGCGGCCGTGAGGTGCCGGCCGCGATGTACGTGGTGTCGGCGGTGTTCCTCTTCTCCTACGCGATGCCGGCGCTCGGCCTCACGTAAGCAGGGGTTTCGTGTGCCGTGAGGCCCCGCCCCGGCGGGGCCGGACCGCACCCCCCATAAATAATCGGTGTGCGAGAACGCCGCCATGAATGGTGGGGAGAAATAGGGACGAAATATAGTG